>CABVBB010000048.1 GCA_902496505.1 uncultured Peptococcaceae bacterium | reverse complement strand
GGAAGCAAATTTAGCAATGTACATACCTTCTTCAATAGCCTGGTCGCCGCTGCCGACAACAACAACGTGCTGATCTTGGAAGAACTCAGCATCGCAGGTAGCGCAGTAAGCAACACCCTGACCAGTCAGTTCTCTTTCGCCTGGGATGCCCAGTACTCTGGATTCTGTACCAGTAGCAACGATAACAGCTTTAGCCAAGTACTCTTCTTTTTTGGTTTTGATAACTTTGATGTCTTTGCTGAAATCAACATCGACAACTTCGCCTCTGGCAACTTCTACGCCAAAGCTCTTAGCATGCTCTGCAATAGCGCCGGTCAATTCAGGACCAGTGGAATTATTGTAACCAGGATAGTTCACGATCTCTCTGGTCGTAAAAGCACGACCGCCTAACGGACCTTTCTCGATCAATAATGTTTTCAGTTTTGCACGGCCGCCATAGATACCTGCTGCCAGTCCACCAGGACCTCCACCAATAATTACGAGATCATATACTTCTGACATTAAAAACGCCTCCTAAATTTTTTGTAACCATCTATGATTTACATTATATCAGATAAACGCTATTTTTCAGCATGAGTTTTTCTAATAAACGCAAAAAAATTGTTATAGATTAACCAATTCTTTTTGTTCCTAAAATCACATTGCCCTCACTCATAAACCAGCTGGTTTGACCTTGATCTTTTGCAAATATTCCTTGCTCATATTGATCTGAGTGTAACCGATCTGTACCAGCCACTGCGCTGCCTTCTGCAAGATGATGACAGGCATGCCGATGCTCAAGCCAAATTCCTTGAACATGACCGCACTGTGCTCCAGATCCGCTATCTCTCCCAGCTCGCCTACAGGGAAATCACATAAATCCACAATTTGTGACATCATAAACACTCCTATTCGTCAGGCCCATACGGCCATATATTTTTGAAAAAGGGGTATAAATTTCTGCAATATATGTGATTTCGACTGCAAGGAGCAAAATTCCTCTTTATTCACCCAAATTTTCTGCTTCAGCTTCCTCTGCTGCTTCTGGTGTTTTGTCCGCTTCCAATGGCACGGTCACATTGATCAGATCCTGCAGCTTGCCAGCGGCTACCGCATGCTTGATCTCTTCCTGTCCGATCAATTGACCAGGCCAAATGATCACATTGCCGTCCGCATCGATGACAGGCTTTTCTACGGTAGAGCCCTGCATCTGTTCCTCGATCTGCTTGATCAGCGCAGCTTCTCCATCTGCAGAAGGATTTTTAGCGGTAAATTTGGCTTTGATATCTTCCTTCAAGCTGTCTGGATCCAGTTTGCTGGATTGCAGCTTTTCACGCAGGCTGCCGAACAATTCTTTGGCGTCAGCAGTGAATTTTTCTGCCTGACCCTTGAGTTTTTCCGAAAACTCATCGGTGTTGATATTTTGCAGCCGTTCCTCTACTTCATCGACAGTTTCATTGATCTTTTCACTGAAGTTCTCGATGACATCCTCCAACTCATCTTCAGGAGACTGCAGATCATCCATCAGTTCATCGATCTCCTGCCAGCTTTGGTACGTATCCTCTTCTGGCGGATACAGATCGTCTAAGGCAATATTTTCCTTGGCAATGACTACATCACGGCCAATGGCGCTGATCTGCTCACCGCGCAAGACGCCTTTATCGACAGGCTGATTTTTCAAAAGCCCGCCGCTCAGCACATACTCCTCGATCTGACCATTTGCTGGATCAAAAGCAAAATCAATGATCTTGCCCAATACGGTGCCGTCAATAGTCACCACGGGCATATTCAAAATGTTGACGCCTTCTGCTGCTTGAACACCGCTAAGATTGGTCAACGTGATGGTATGACTGCCAAAAGCCTTGATATTTTCCAAGGCCAACACATTCTTGCTGCCCAAAAGCCCCTTTTGACGCAAAAGCACGCCAGCGACATGCTGATCTGCGGGGTTTACCAGGATGTTCTGCGCTTTGCCGACAAAAGTCCCATTCTCCAAATTGAGGATATCCTTGCCTGCAATGCTTCCAACATTTACCCACTTGCTCATAATAAATACGGCCTCCTTCTTATTCTTCACTCTGTGCTTGTGCCTTGGCTTCTTTTTTCAGTTTGCGTTTGTAAACACTGGACGATATTTCTATGCTGATCTCATAAAGCAGCAGCATCGGGAAGGCCAAAAACAGCTGACTGATGATATCTGGCGGTGTCAGCATAGCTGCCAAGATCAAGATGATCAAGATCACATATTTCCGTTTAGTGCGCAGCATGACTGGATCGACGATGCCTGCTTTGGTCAGGAAATAAACAAAAAGCGGGATCTCAAAGACCAGTCCAAATGGGATCAAAAAGCTGAGCACAAAGGATACATAGCTCTCCACAGAAATAACAGGATTCATATCGCCGCTGAAGGTAAAGAGCAAAGCCTTGAGTCCCAGCCGCAATACAAAGAAATAACCAAAAGCAATACCCGCTACAAACAAAAAGATGCAGGAAAAGATCAGCGCAAAAAAGATACGGCGCTCATGCTTGTATAAAGCTGGCAGTATGAAGCGGATGATCTGCCAAAGGATCACCGGACTGGCTATGATGCAGCCTGCCAATAAGGCAACCTTCAACTGTGCCAAAAACGCTTCTGCCGGCTTAAAAAAGTTCAGCTCTACATTGAGCGAGGTGATCGGCGCCATGATCAGATCCATAGCGTCCTGCAAAAAGAAAATATAGGCGGCAAGCGTCCCTGCGATCAAGGCAATGATGGCTATGATCAATACCCGTCTCAGTTCATTCAAATGCTCCATAATTGGTGCGTTTTTTTCATCCATATTCTTCACCCTGTAAATTGATGTTATAAAATCCCGTCAAAATGCTTTTTAGTAAAAAAGGAGAAGCCTATGCCCCTCCTATTTTACAGTCTTATAAATGTTAAGCGTTTGGTTGAGCAGAAGAGGTTTTATCCTCCTGGGGTTTATTAAGATCCACATGAGGGGTTTCTTCTACAGTAGCTGCTTTGATGATCTCCTCAGCATTGACGGAGGATTTGATCTCCTCGACATCTACACTGCCTTTGATATCATCGACTTCTTGTTTGATATCGGAATCGATTTTGTTGACGGCCATTTTGAACTCACGGATGGTCTTGCCCATTGCCTTACCGACCTCCGGCAATTTGCCAGGACCAAAAATAACTAACGCCACGACCAAGATCAACAAAATTTCCGTCCACCCAAAATTACCCAGGGGCATGAGATACCACTCCTTTTTTATGTGTACTGCTGTTTATATTTATAGCGCCAGTTTGCCAAGCTTTTGGGCGTAACGCTTGACGCCCTCCTGCAGGCTTTTCTGGCTGCGATAACCATTTTGATAAAGAATGGCCACTAAAAAGGCATGTATGATCTCTTCAAAAAGCTTTTGGCACTGCTCACCATAATGCTGGTGCCATTGCAAAAGCTGTTCATACAGGTCCAACGACGCTTTCGTGTAGGTCTCTGCTGTGAAGAGTTCCCGCAAAATGCGCAAGCTCTCCTGCAGTTTTTCGTTTTCATAGGTGTCCTCTCGCTCCAGATGACACTGAAGCTCTGCCGCTTCCCCCCTGCGCAGCGCATGGAGGATCTCAGCCAGTTCCGCATGATAAGCTTCACCAGCTGCTTGCTTGAGCAGGACATCCAAAAGGTCCAGACAGGCATACGCAAAAACAGTATTCTGCATCTGATTGAGCCGACGGATCTTCTCGTCGTTGTTCAGGATCAAAGAATCGGTCACTACCTTGGTCTGTTCCATATCCCAAGCCAAGACAGCTGTTAAGCTGTCGAACACTTCGATTTCCTCGCTGAACTCATGCGCCAGATAAAAAGTGCCGGACTGACCAATGGTCAGGAGTGAGTGGTAATACCCAAATTCGCCGACCGCTACACAGGACTCTTCGGAAAAGATCAAGATGCGGTTAAACTCCGAAATATGAGGATGCGTCAGATCCAGAGTCGGAATGAGCATATATTTCCGCTTGCTGGGATCAGAGGCGTTGATGTAATCGTACAAATAGTTGCTGCGTCTGGATATATCATAACCGCTGTGGTAGTAGGTCGCATAGCTCAGTGTCAAGCCATTATACTCCCGCAAAAAATCCAGTGCGGCTGGAAAAAGACCAAGTTTTTGTTCACGGCAGTATTGCTCAAATTCTGAGATATCGGTCTGCCGACTGGCAAACCAGCCTGCCCGCTCTAAGATCTTGGTGATCTCTTCTTCTCTGCTCAGCACAGGCACTTTAGCCTCTAAGACGTACTGCTCATACAGCGCCAGACACTCAAGGTTCCAAAATTGAGCATTGTTGGGATCATTATTGATGATCAGCTGCTTATCCAAAGCCATCAAAGCCTTCATCAGCTGATAAAGATAGGCTTTTTTATTGGGTTGCTCCAAAATCAATGCTCTGTAATGATCGAAAAGATTGCTGGATTGATAAAACTGCTCTAAAGTGTGGTTGACAAAATGAGCGACACGTTCTACTGTTCCAGCCAGATTTTTTTCAAAGGATGCACTGCTGACTTGGCCATTGGTGAGATCCAAGGTGACAACAGCGTGATGATGGTCATAGGTCGCCAAGACGACTTCATTGGAATTATTGGCATAGTACTCCAGTACCTGCGTCGATATCCCATCGATATCTCCTGCCAGACTGCTGCCGATCCAGGAAAAGACACTTTTCAGATAGACCTGCTCCAGATCCACAGGCTGCAGGATCGAGGAATGGAAATTTGCGATCTCTTCCCAATGCTCTTTTATATATTTACGATCATCGTCTAAAAGCTCCAAATATCTTGGATCCATCATGGACACTCCCCCTTAGTCATAAGCAAGGCCCGGCTGAGCTAATAGAGAGTGACCTAGCCAGTACAGTCAGCAGCATCTATCGTGTTAGTTCAGTCTTATTCTAAAACAAGCCTTGCGCAAAAGCAACATCATCACCAGATTTTAGCTAGTAGCATTTGTTATTGCAATCATATGAACGCCCCGCCGCCGCTGTTGGATTCGAGCATTTCAGCCAATTCATCATAGATCTCGCTCCAGCTGTTATCCAGCGCTGTCATGTGCAGAAATCCTGCTGGCGCAAACAACTGCCGCAAAGCTTCCAGCGCGCTGGCATCTCCTGCTTCCAGCCGTTCGCTGATGCCATCCAGCTCGGCGATCACCAGTGCTGCCTCTTCTCCTTCATCAGCTGCAAAGCAACCGCTGAGAAAAAGCAGATCCTTGAGCTGTACGATCAGCGGTATAAAATCATGACCGTTCATCTTTCACTCTTCTCCTTAATGCCCTTCGATCGTTTAGGGTTGGCGGGAAACCACCCTTTTTCAACGCGTTTTTCCTGCTCGAACAATTCTTGGATGCTCCAAAGACAGGAGCAGCCGAGTACGCCTAAGATCGCAGCTGGAAGCACTGCTTTGACCCACAGCGATCCCATAATGATGCCTATGCCTACCACTAAAAAAACCGGCCAAATTTTTTTCGAAAAATAATATTCACTTTTGATCACAATGGGATGGAAAACGCCGATGATCACAAATGCCAATACACCAATGATCACACCTGTTAAATTCATATCGATCCTCCTTTGAGATAGCATCTTTATTTTACTGCACAGATTTTAGAAAAGCAACCTAGCAGGCAGAAATTCTTCTCTGCGCCGAGAACAGCAAAACGCGCAGACCATAACGGCCTGCGCGTCAAAATTTTTCTATCAGTTTTTATAGCTGTTCAAACGTTCCACAAGGGCAGCTAAATTGGCTTGATACTGCGCCAGTTTTTCTTTTTCTTTGTCGATCACCGCAGCGGGCGCTTTGGCAATAAAGCCTTCATTGCTCAGTTTTCCTTGTACTCTGGCGATCTCCTGATTGGCTTTCTCCACTTCTTTTTCCAGGCGAGCGATCTCTTTATCCATATCGATCAAGCCTTTGAGCGGCAGATAGATCTCAATACCGGAAACTACAGCTGTAGCAGCCTGAGCGGGCTTTTCAGCCAACTGCTCAGTCAAAGTCAGTTCATCGACCGTCGCCAGATTGCAGATATAGGCCTGGGTCTTATCTAACAAGGCATAAGCATAGGCGCTGTTGGCGCTGATGATGGCTGGGGCTTTCTTGCCCAGCGGCACATTCATCTCACTGCGGATGTTGCGGATGGCGCGGATGACATCCATAGCGATATCCATCTGTTTTTCGATCTCCGCATCGATCAGCTGACTCTTGCTCTCAGGCCAAGCAGAAAGCATGATGGTCTCGCCCTCATGCGGCAGATGCTGCCAGATCTCCTCTGTGATGAACGGCATGAAGGGGTGCAGTAATGCCATCGTCTGGCTGAGCACTTCCGCAATGACATTCTGCGCAGTCTGGCGGCTTAATGGCGTCTCTTTGCCGTATAAACGGGGTTTGACCATTTCCACGTACCAGTCGCAGAATTCATTCCAAATAAAGTCATACAATGTCCGGGCAGCCTCACCCAGTTCATATTTGTCCAGATCAGCCGTCACTTCAGCAGCTGTCGTGTTGAACCGGCTGATGATCCAGCGGTCAGCCAAGGTATATTCCCGTTCAGATTCGGCTAGCGGCGCGAAATCCTCCAGATTCATCAGCGCAAAGCGGGCTGCATTCCAGATCTTATTGGCGAAATTACGAGCAGCTTCCAACCGTTCCTGCTGGAAGCGCAGATCATTGCCCGGCGTATTGCCGGTGATCAGCATAAATCTCAGCGTATCAGCGCCGTATTCGTCGATGACTTGCAGCGGATCGATACCATTGCCCAGTGATTTACTCATTTTGCGGCCCTGATTATCCAGGACCAAGCCATGGATGAAGACATCCTTAAAGGGGCTCTGTCCGGTGAATTCCAGCGCATCAAAGAGCATTCTGGCGACCCAGAAGAAGATGATGTCTCGGCCGGTCACCAACACGCTGGTCGGATAGAACATATCCAATTCCGGCGTTTTTTCCGGCCAGCCCATGGTCGAAAACGGCCACAGACCAGAGCTGAACCAGGTGTCTAAAACGTCTGGATCCTGCTCGACGTTAGTGGAACCGCACTTCGTGCACTGGTGGATATCGGTGGTGCTGCACATCACTTCGCCGCAGTCCTGGCAGTACCAAACAGGGATACGATGTCCCCACCACAGCTGACGAGAAATGCACCAGTCACGGATGTTTTCCAGCCAGCCCAGATAAATTTTGGTGAAGCGTTCCGGCACGAAACGGACGTCACCTTTTTTAGCTGCTTCAATGGCTGGCTCTGCTAAAGGCTGCATCTTGACGAACCACTGCTTGGAGACCAACGGCTCGATAACCGTATTGCAGCGATAGCAATGACCAACAGAATTATTATGATCCTCGATCTTGACCAAAACGCCCAGTTCCTGTAAGTCAGCGACGATCTGCTTCCGGCAGTCATAGCGGTCAAGGCCGGCATATTTGCCAGCTTCTTCGCTCATTTTGCCGTCTTTGTCGATCACGACCACATGCGGCAGGTCATGACGTTTGCCCACCTCGAAGTCATTGACGTCATGGGCTGGCGTGATCTTCACCGCTCCTGTACCAAATTCGCGCTCTACATATTCATCAGCAATGATGGGGATCTTACGGCCCACGATGGGGAGCACGATATTTTTGCCGATCAAATGCTGATAGCGCTCATCCTCAGGATGGACCGCCACTGCGGTATCGCCCAACATGGTCTCTGGGCGGGTGGTCGCGATCTGGATGCTGTCCTGTCCATCCTCTGTAGGATAGTTGAGATAATAGAGTTTGCCTTCCTGATCCACGTGTTCGACTTCGATATCAGAAATGGTCGTATGGCAGTGCGGGCACCAATTGACGATATAGTTGCCCTGATAGATCAGCCCTTTTTCATACAAACGGACAAAGGCTTCTCTTACTGCCACCGAGCAGCCTTCATCCATGGTGAAGCGTTCACGATCCCAATCACAGGAACTGCCCAGCTTACGCTGCTGCTTCTTGATAAAATCGCCATACTCTTCTTTCCAAGCCCAAGTCTGGCGCAAAAATTCTTCGCGGCCCACTTCTTCGCGGCTGGTACCCTCAGAGCGCAGTTTAGCCTCTACCTTAGCCTGGGTAGCGATGCCGGCATGGTCCGTGCCTGGCAGCCACAAGGTATTGTAGCCGCACATCCGTTTATAGCGGGTCAAAATATCCTGCAAAGTGCTGTCGATAGCATGTCCCATATGCAGCTTGCCTGTAACATTTGGCGGCGGCATCACGATGGAAAAGGCCGGTTTTTCCGGATCCATCGTCGCGGCAAAATACTTATTGTCTTCCCATACCTGATACCAATGCGATTCGACCTGCTTCGGGTCATACACCTTTGATAAATTCTTGCTTTCATCCATGAGTGCAACGCTCCTTCAAAATTAGTCATAAAAAAGCCCTTCCGTCCTAAAGGACGAAAGGGCGCTGCTTCCGTGGTACCACCTTTGTTTTATCGTTATTTAACGATAACACTCATCTGCCATAACGGAGCAGTCCCGATGAACACTACTGTATTTCGCGCCCACGCCTCCAAAGCTACCTTCTGACAGCAGTCAACAAGACACCTCACAGCGTACGATGTCTCTCTCTGGGGATGCTTTTCTGTCATACTCCTCTTTTTCATCGGCTTTTATCGATCTTTTTAATAAAATAGCATATTCATCAAACGATGTCAAGAACAGCCCTCTGCTACGAGCGAAAATTTTTGAACTGTAATTCTAAGCCATAATCCTTTTCCTTGAGCATGGCGATAACAGCCTGCAAGTCATCGATCTTTTTGCCGCTTACCCGCAGCTGATCGTCCATAAACTGCGTCTGTACCTTGATCTTGGAATCCTTGATATCCTTGGTGATCTTCTTGGCCACATCGCTTTCGATGCCCTGCTTGATGGTCACGATCTGCCGTACCATACCGCCGCTGGCATTTTCGCTTTTGCCGTACTCCAAGTTTTTGATGGATACGCCGCGGCGAATGAATTTGCTCTGTAAAATATCGATGATGCTCTTTAAGCGCATATCGTCCTCTGTGAGGATCTTGACACTGTTGCCCTCAATGTCCACAGCACTCTTGCTGCCCTTGAAGTCATAACGCTGCGTGAGTTCCTTTAAGGTTTGATTGACCGCATTGTTGACTTCCTGCATATCTACCTCAGAAACCACATCAAAACTGGCGTCCTTAGCCATAATGCTTCCTCCCCCTTTTTAAAACTCCGCGCTTTTGGTCACACGCGGAAAAGCGATAACGTCACGAATATTGCTCATGCCTGTCAAGTACATGATCAGCCGTTCAAAGCCCATGC
>CABVBB010000047.1 GCA_902496505.1 uncultured Peptococcaceae bacterium | reverse complement strand
ATGGCTTGGCCTGCCTGCTGCACGAAAAACCTTTTGCCGGCGTCAATGGTTCCGGCAAGCACAACAACTGGTCCATTTCTACTGATGATGGGCAGAACCTCCTGGAGCCGGGCAATTCACCAGAAGAAAACGCCCAGTTTTTGCTCTTCCTCTGCGCTGTCATCGAAGCAGTAGACGATTATGCGGAGTTGATCCGTCTGTCTGTCGCTACAGCTGGCAACGACCATCGTCTGGGGGCCAGCGAAGCGCCTCCAGCCATCATGTCCATCTACTTGGGCGATCAGCTGACCAATATCCTGGAAAGCTTAGAAAAAGGCGTCAAATCGGACAAAGTCAATGCCGGCGTTTTGGAAGTCGGCGTCAATTCTCTGCCCGTGCTGCCCAAAGACACCACGGACCGCAACCGGACGTCACCCTTCGCCTTCACCGGCAATAAATTCGAGTTTCGCATGCCGGGTTCCAGCATCTCTATCGCTGGACCCAACATCATCCTCAATACCGCTATCGGCGAAGTGCTCAGCAAATATGCTGACCGTTTGGAAGCTGCCGATGATTTCATCAGCGAGCTCAACGCGCTGCTGAGAGACGTGGTGCATGAGCACAAACGCGTCATTTTCAACGGCAACAACTATTCCGATGAGTGGGCCATCGAAGCGGAAAAACGCGGTTTGGTCAATTTGAAGACCTCCATTGATGCTATCCCGCTCTATGTGCTGAAGAAAAATATCGATGTATTGGTCAAACACAAGATCTTTTCAGAAGAAGAGATCCACTCCCGCTGCGAGATATTGCTGGAGGACTACAGCAAGTGCATCAATATCGAAGCGCTGACGATGCTGGATATCGCTAAACGGGACATCACGCCGGCAGTCATTGCTTACAGCAAGCTGATCTGTGAAACGCTTGCAGCCAAAAAATCGCTTAATATGGATATCGACTGCCACGCTGAGGAAGTGCTGGCGACCAAGATCTCCAAGTTGTCCGCGGCGATGATCGACCGCATCAACACACTAGAGGCCAAAGTCATTCGCGCCAAGGGTTTGGAAGGTGTCTACGAATCCGCGAAATACTACCGCGATGGGGTCTTTGCGGAAATGCAGGGACTGCGGGCTGTAGTTGATGAATTGGAGACATTGGTAGGCGATGGGTATTGGCCCATGCCTACTTATACAAAATTGTTGTTTGAAGGCTGAGCGAAGCCCAGCAAAAAAGCTGCTGCAGGAGCACGAAGCTCCTTGCAGCAGCTTTTTTTGTGGGGTCACAGCAGATCTTTCTGCAAAAAATAGTTGCTCGTAAGGCGGCAGAATCCCCCGTAGAGGATGAGACTTGCAGCCAAGCAGAAGATGATGATAGGTAATGGAATGGCTGCGGACAGCGAATGATCCAGATAATTGAGCAGTCCCAAGATCAGGATATAGCAGGCAATGTAGTAAAGCTGAGCATATTTGAAGCCGCGGTAGTACAGATAAAAGCCCAAGCCATCATAAATAAGAGAGAGGGAGAAGAGCAGGACAAGCGGCCGCATCTGGGATAGGCCTGCGCCTAGCTGCCAGGGGTTTAGGCTGCTGACCGCCAAAAAAAGCAGGCAAGACAAGCTGCTCAGCAGCAGGCAGTAGAGATAGTGGCTGCGTATGATCTGCCGTCGGCTGATAGGAAGCTGCGTCAGCAGATATTGATCAGCCGCACTAAAGGCATAGATAAAGATCAAGAAGCAGATCACCCAATAACAAAAGGCCACAGCCTGCCCAAAGAGAAAAGTAAAAGCGAGGCAGAAAAGGAGCGCCAGCCCCCAAGAGCGGCGGCTTTGCAGCTGAACAGCCAAACGCAGCCGGAATAAATGGCGGTAAACAGACATGGAGCAGCCTCCTTTAATCGGTGATATCCTTATGTCCATAAAGTTTTTGGCCAGTGAAGAGGCAGAGGCCAAAGATCACCAATCCGCTCACAGCAACGATCAAAGCGAGCAACGTCGGTGAAAGCATTGTCAAGGATAGGATGAGACCCGCGGGCAATTCCCCGATGGTCGATAAAGCGGCGACCAGTAAACAGAAGAATATGACTGCAAACATACGCACAGAGGAATATTTGAAGCGATAGCAGAGCGCTTGGATGAGCCCTACATAGATCAGTGCCATACAGTAACCGGAGTTGATCCAAAGGACCAGGCCGTCGGCAGCTTTGCCGAAAGGACTTAAGAGGCTCAAGATGAGGTAGAGCACGCTGATGCTGGTCATCAGGACGAAGTAGAAAACAAAACGGCTGGTAACCACTCCTTTGCGGGTGGCAGGCAGCGCACTGTAGAGATAGCTGCAGTGGTACTGCTCATCCAAAGCGATCAAGGTCATCGCCACACTGTAAGATAAGAAGAAGTAGAGGTAGTAGAAAAACAGCATTGCGGAAGGGAAAAAGAAAACGCAGGCTAAAGAAAGCAAAGCTACGATAACGGTAAAGCGGCCGCCATTGAGCAATTTGTAAAGGTCAAGTTTGCACAAAGAAAAAATGGTGTTCATTTTAATACCCCTTTCTGCGTGCCCTGACTGCGGGCAACATAATGAATAAAGATATCCTCCAGAGAAGCCCTTTCGTAGATGGCTTCATCGCCTAGCAATTCATAGGTGCGCTGCCAGTCGCTGCAAAGTCCCTCAAAGCCAAAACCATTGTGCTGCACATGGACAAAGGTGCGCTCGACTTCGGGGATGAGCAGGCTGCTCTTGCCTTTGACCAAACGGTGCGTCTCCAGCAGATGATCGCGGGTATCGGTCATCAGCAGACGGCCGTGGTGGAGGAAAATGATATCATCGGCCACTTTATCCAGATCGCTGGTGATGTGTGTAGAAAAGAAAACGCTCAGGTCATCATGATCCATCTGATCTAAAAGGATATCCAGAAATTGATCACGAGCTAAAGGATCGAGATTGGCGGTCGGTTCATCTAAGAGCAAGAGTTGCGGATGGTGTGACAAAGCCATGATCAGATCGAACTGCTTGCGCATGCCTTTGGAAATATCATTGTAGCGTTTGTTCTCGTCCAGCCGAAAATGTTGGATATATTTTTGGTACAGTTTGTCATCCCAGTTGCCGTAAAATGGTGCAATGCAGTTTTTGAGCTGCTGCAGACGCATTTTTTCGGGATAGCCCATCTGATCGCCCATATAACCGATAGCCTGCTTGATAGCCGTAGCCTGCTTAGGCATATCCATGCCTAGGATGCGGATGTGTCCGCTGTCAGCAAAGAGCATATTCATCAAAAGTTTGATCGTGGTCGTTTTGCCGGAACCATTTTCACCGATGAAGCCGGTGATATAACCCTGCTGGACGTTGAGCTCACTTAGCTCGAGATGAAATGTGCCCAAGGTCTTGGTGATATTTTGCATTTCGATAATGTTCATTTAAAGCTCCTCCTCGTAGAGTGTTTGAAACAATGTCAAGAGTTCTTCTTTACTGAGACCTAAGGTCTTGGCCTGCACGATAATAGCAGCGATCTTTTCTTCCAGATGCAGCATAGCGGCTTCCTTGACCTGTCCAATGGGCTTAGCGGAAACAAAAGTCCCCTTGCCGACCAGGGTATCGATAAGTCCCATGGACTCCAATTCTTCATAGGCCCGCTTAGTGGTGATGATGCTGACATGCAGATCCTTCGCCAAGGCGCGGATCGAGGGCAGCGGTGTACCCTGCAGGAGTTCGCCAGTGAGGATCTGTGTTTTGATCTGATCGACGATCTGCTCATAAAGCGGTGTATCGGAATTGGAGGAAATGATGATATCCATAGCGTACCTCTTTTTTAAAAGTGCATAGTGTACATATACAATATATACATTAGCGCCATTCTTGTCAAGAGAAAAATCCATTTGGGAATATGGCGCTGCTGTGGTATAGTAGAGGTAGCAAAAATCAGTCGAGCAAGGGGCGGTGAAGGGATGAAAAAGTGGCTGGGACTGCTGTTGGCGGGCTTATTGCTTTTAAATGGCTGTTCGGCAGAAAAATTTTTGGATGATCAGGTCTATGTAGTCGATGGCGGCGCAGAAAATCAGGCAGATGATTTTGTGGACTGGATCGATGGTGAAGGGATCGACTCCTTTCAGACGGCTGATAAACAGCCTGACGTAGCGGCGGGAGACATTTTGCTGACCACGGCGCCGGATGGTCAAAGCTATTATGTCATGCAGGTCGCAGGACCGGCGGCTGATGATGTGATCATTGGCGAAGCGCCAGTGCTGGTGACCATCACCCAGATCCTTAAGGAGAATGGACAGCGGCAGATCATAGCGCAAGCTGTGCCCTTTGTCCAAAAAACGGCGTGGAACCAAAACGGCGATATCGTAGCCTTTGGCGGAGGTGGTCATTTGACCGTCTATGATCGCGGCAAGGAGCGGCTGATCTTAGAGGAAGAACTAGAGGATACCGTCGTTACGGATTTTTTCTGGTCGCCTGTGGATAACAATAAAATGTACATTGAGCAGCCGGATACCGCAGGCGGCTTGTATTATGTCGATCCGCAGAAGCGGGTGGAGCTCTACGAGACCAAGGAAAAGATCTATTACAAAGCGACGCTGGAAAATGATTATTATTACGCGACGCAGTGGCGCAGCAGCGAGACAGATACTGACGGCGCCTTGTATACGGTCCTGGCGGATGGCGATCGTAAGGTCATCAAGATCATCGGCCAAGGCAGCTATAAGGACAGCTACAAAAAAAGCGTCCTGCTCGGCGGAGAGGATCGCTTTGGTTTGTATTATGCAGCGGATATCAATCAGGTCAGCAAAGGACTGATGCTGACGGAGGAATATGTTTACGATGCCAAATTTATCGCCGGCGGCCGAGTGGCTTATGTGGTCAGGCGGCCATCTGCGGGGAGCAATGTATTTGAGCTGCGCATTTGTGATGAGCAGGGAGCACTTTTGCAGACGCTGGAGATCTCCGGCAGCAGTTTTTATTTATCAGCAAACGGGCGGCTGGGCTATGTGAGCGGGCCCCAGACAGAGCTTATCGATATGGAAACGCTGCAAGTGCTCGAAATTCATCCGCCTTTGCTGCCAGTGGCTGACGAGTCGCTAATGACGACGCTTCGGGGTGCTGTCTCCGTCTATGCAGCCACGCTCATGGGACAGCAGGCTGCTGAAGATGATATCATGCGGTTTTTCACTGACAGTGACAAAGTCGGTGGTATGGCGCAGACTGAAATGCAGGCTAGAGAGCCAGAATCGCTGCAGGAAAAGGCGATCTTTTATCAGGCTGAGCTGGACCGAGAGCATTCCCTCATCTCTACTGACGGTGACAATGCTACCTGTCATATCACATTGAACGGGATGGATCAATATGGTACAGCGATCAGCGAACAGCTGGCTTGGGACGTCATCAAGCGCGGCGGTCAGTGGCAGGTCGTTGGTCTGAGCACTTTTGCCCGTGAGCAGGAACGCTCGGATGTCCTTAGGGAGATCGATCGTTTTGGGCAGAGTGAGGCCAGCGGGCTGCCAGTGGCTCTGGGCGATATCCATTGGCGGCAGGTACAGTATTGGCAGAAGGATAAGAGTGGTTTGGCTGGGTGGCTGTCTGATGCCGCATGGGCCAAAGCGGACGGTGATCCTGGAGGGATCGTCGTCTGGCTCAAGCGTACCGGAAACCATTGGCAGGTAGAGCAGATCTGGTATGCCGGCGGCTGGATCTATCCTGAGCGTACGGAGTAAGGGGGATAATGATGATCAATAGGCGGTGGATAGCGGGGATGATGCTGGGCGCACTTCTGCTGGCGTTTTATGGCGGGACCAAGTACGAAGCCTGGCGGGAAGATGAACGGGCGATCGAGGTGGTAGATACCTTGACGCCGCTGGAAAATGATACGCCGATCGAAGAAGAGAAACCGGGCATTTTTGTCCATGTCACCGGGGCGGTGGAGCATTCCGGTGTCTATGAGCTGCACAGCGGTCAGCGCGTAGAGGATGCACTGGCCTTGGCCGGGCTGCGCAATGATGCAGCAGCGGATGCGCTCAATCGGGCGGCGCTTTTGAGTGACGGGCAGAAGATCGTGGTGCCTTCTGTGGACGAGCAGGCTGGACAGATGACGGCGGCTGCGTCAGTGGTGGATACGCCGTCTGACGGCCGCATCAGCATCAATCAAGCTGATCGCACGACCTTGATGCAGCTGCCGGGCATTGGTGAAGTGAAGGCGCAGGCCATCATTGATTACCGGACAGCCCATGGCGGTTTTCGGTCGCTGGAGGAGCTCAAAAATGTCAAAGGCATCGGTGATAAGACCTATCAAGGCTTAGAGGCAGATATCGTACTTTAAGCACAGCAAAAAAGCGGAGATGCGCAGTGGTCACTGTGCGTCTCCGCTTTTGAGTTACAGCGTTATCATGAAGGGATATTTTGAAAGGCTGGCTTGGGACTGTGGCCCAGGTCTTGGCCAACGGTGCGGCCAACGCCGGTAATGAGATCCTCTAATTCTTGGCGGGCAATAGCCAACGGCTCAGAGGAATAGAGTTTATCGGGATAAATCGTATAGTAAGCGCGGAATTCCTGCGGACTGACATTGGGCATGATGACATTGGCGCCGACTTCGAGAGAGAGCTCGCGGCCGCGCGGATGGATAGTGGCCAGCGAGGTGGTGGCGGGCAGCAGGACGAGCGGCATGATGATGCGGGCCACGGCCAGCATTTTGAGCGTCATTTCCGCAGAGCCTCGGCCATAGCCGCCCAGCGGGGTATCTGGATGGGGGATGAAGGGCCCCATGCCGCTCATATCTACGTCCATTTTTTTCATCAGGAGCAGATCCTCGGCCATGATATCTACTGTTTGCCCTGGCAAGCCGATCATGGAACCGGAGCCCAGCTGATAGCCCAGTTCTTTGAGCCAGGCTTGACATTGCAGACGATCCTTGAGCTCCTTGCCAGGCCGCAGCTTGCGGTAGAGATCCGGGTCGGAGGTCTCCTGCTTGATCAGATAGCGGTCAGCGCCGGCATCGCGCCACAGCTCGTACACTGCGCGTTCATATTCGCCGAAAGACAGCGTGACAGCGACGCCCAGTTCCTTGACGCGGGAGGTGATGCGGGCGATATCATCAGGCGAAAAGGCCACGTCCTCACCGCCTTGCAGGACCAGCGTCTTATAGCCGCACTCAGCAGCCTGACGAGCCGTGGTGAGGATATCCTCTTCGGTCAAGCGGTAGCGGTGCAGCGAGCGGTTATCCGCGCGCAGACCGCAGTATTGGCAGTGCTGGCGGCAGTAGTTGGAAAATTCGATGATGCCGCGCAGATGAACGACATCGCCGACATTTTCCCGGCGCACCTGGTCTGAATAACGAAAAAGTGCTTGACTTTGCGCTTCGTCTGCCAAAAGCAGTTCGACGATATCTTGATGCTCCAGCTCAAGTCCAGCTTGAGCTTTGGCTAAAGCTTCTTCAAATGAATGGGTCATGATGGCTCTCCTTCTACGATATAACTGGTGAGGGTGGAACGGACCAATACACCGGGAAGCGCGCCTACTTTACCAGTAAAGGCGCCGATCTCGTCATTGGAACCTTCGATGATCAGTGAAATGATATTGACTGCGCCATGGTGCGGGATGCCCATACGGCCGATGATCAGATGGCCGTGTTGGCTGAGCAGATCGTTGAGCAAGGTGACGCTGCTTTTTTGTTCAACGATGATACCCACGACGCCGATGCGTTTCTCCATTGGAATGCCCCCTGTTAGAAAAATAAAACCGCAGTCCACAAATGATCCGGACTGCGGTATAATGAACGTAAACAAACGGCATTATGATGCAGTCCCGCCCCTGAGGCAAAGTGCCCTTGGACTTGGGATGGCTGAGGTGGTAGATGCCCGCAGATGATGCGCAGGACGCCGCATCTGTTGGCTGATTTTATTGTAAAGGATTGCAGCGCAAATAGCAAGAGTCAGTCTCATGAGGAATTTGGGGAGAAAAGGGGTGCGTGATGGCTTATCCGGTGAAGCGTCCATTGCTTTGGACGGTCGGTTTTTTTGCCTGCGGCATTGTCTGCGCCAACTATTGGCCGCTGGCTGGAGTGTGGGGGATCGCTGGTGCAGGTGCGTTGTTGGCAATCCTATGGTGGGCGCTGAAAAAAGAGCTGCGGGGGCTGGCTTTTTTTGCCGCTTTTTGCGCAGGTGCCGCGTTACTGAGCTATACAGCGCTGCCAGAAGAGGCCATCGCACCTTATCTGGGACAAGAGGCTGTGCTGACTGGTCATATCAGTGACAGCCCCAACGGGCGGTATTATCTGGTGCTGGCCGTGGAGGAGCTTGATGGAGAGCGTCTGCCCCATGGGGGACAGGCGCTGATCAAAAAGCCTTACGACGATCAAACAGTCTATGAGCGAGGGATGACGATCACGGCTGCGGGAACGCTCCAGCCGCTATTAGGAGCGACCAATCCCGGCGGTTTTGATGCGAAGGGCTACTGGAACAGTGAGGGGGTTTTTTATCAGCTCAAGGCCCAGAAACCGCTGGTCATTACAGCAGAGAGTCAGGGGCTTTGGCGCAAATGTCTGGATTGGCGGAAGCGGCTGGAGGACACCTTGCAGCAAGCCCTGCCGGAGGAGCAGTATCATTTGGTGACGGCGCTGCTTTTTGGGGATAAAGGTGAGCTGGATCAAGATTTTTACAGCCTCAGCCAAAAATTCGGCATTGCGCATGTTTTTGCTGTCTCTGGACTGCATATCGGCTATCTGGTCATGGTCTGTATGCTGCTATTGCGGCTTTTGCGCATCGAGCGCTCGTGGCTGGCGGTCGTTTTGCTGGCGGTCGCTCTAGCCGTGTACTGTCTGATGATCGGTCTGCCGCCTTCGGCGCTGCGGGCATCGATCATGGCCATCCTCGGTCTTCTGGCGGTCAAATGGCTGCGCTATAAGGATATGTATACCATCATGGCTGTGGCAGCGCTGGTCATCTTGATTGGTCAGCCGCGAGCCTTGTGGTCAATCGGTTTTCAGCTGTCTTTTGCGGCGGCGTGGGGACTCATCTATCTCTATCAGCCCTTGGAGAAGGCCTTGGTTTGGTTGAAATGGCCTTGGCTGCGCGGTGCGCTCAGTGTGGCCCTGGCTGCTCAGTTGGTCAGTGCCCCCTTGGTGGCCTATCATTTCTATCTCTTTTCGGCCTATGCACCGCTGGTCAATGTGGTGATCGTGCCTTTGGTGGGGATCTTGGTGCCGCTATTGATCGGTGCGCTGGCAGTGAGTCTCTGTCTGCCGTTTTTAGCAGAGCTGGCTTTTTTGCCCTGCGAACTTTTGCTGAGAGTCATCACGCTGCTTTTGCAGGGACTGGCGGCTGTGCTGGGGACGGGGCATCATTATGTCGGACAGCC
>CABVBB010000046.1 GCA_902496505.1 uncultured Peptococcaceae bacterium | reverse complement strand
ATAGACGTCCTTATATAAATTCCGCAGCGCGCGCGGATATGAACTGCAAATTGGTCTTTTAAATGAAAGTACAGTTGTTTTCATTAATGCATTTTGTTAATCCTAAAGGAGTGTGAAAATAATGAGTACGTCTTTAGCTACAAAACCTTCACGGACAGACGTCGTTAAAATGGTCGTGACTATAGGTCTTCCTTTAGCGATCATGCTGATCCCGGCCAACGAACTATTTACCATGCAGCTGAAGCTTTACTTTGTAGTTACCTTAGCGGCAATTTTAGCTTTTGCTTTTGAAAATTTCAATCAGACGTTGGTAGCGTTGGCGCTGCCCTTTGCCTATACTTTGTTTAATATCGTTCCGGCTAATGTGGCGTTTTCTCCCTGGTCCAGCAATGTGGTCTGGATGGTTTTAGGCGGCATCATGATCGCCGACATGGCGAATAAAACAGGCTTTTTAAAGCGTATTGCTTATAAATGTATCATCTTGGCAGGCGGTACGTATCGCGGTATTATCTGGGGATTAGGCCTGGCTGGTATGATCACGACAATCCTTTTAGCAGGCAATGGCATTATCCCGATGGCAGCTTTAGCCTTTGGCATCTGTATAGCTTTGGAATTAAACCGCACTAAATCAGCAACTGGCATTATGCTGGCTTCTGCTTTTGGCTGTATCTTGTCTGGCTCATTTATTTTTAACGTAGGGCCAAATATGTATGCTGGTTTTGCTGGTACAGTCATGTCTTTAAGCTGGATTCAATATTTTACCCATCAAATAGTTGGCGTTATCTATTTTATCGTTGTATTCTTCCTGCTGGAGCGTTTTTGCAGACCTAAAGAACCCCTTAACGGCAAAGCTTATTTCGTCGAGCAATATGCATCCTTAGGCAAAGCATCGACAGCAGAGAAAAAAGCCGCCGCTATCTGTGCCTTTTTATTGCTAATGCTGCTTACTACCGATATTCACCATATCCAAGCCATGTGGGTCTTTGCTATCGTGCCGTTATTAGCCTATCTGCCGGGCATCAGGATCTGTGATGATCAGGATATGAAAAATACCAATTTCGGGATGGTCTTCTTTACCGCCGCCTGCATGAGCATCGGTACAGTAGGAACAGCTTTGGGTATTGGTCAGATCGTCAGTACGATCGCTGTGCCTATTTTGGCTGGCAAAAGCGTCTCTTTCGTCTTTTTCTTCATCTATATCCTCTTTGTCCTGCTTAACTTTGTGATGACGCCCGTGGCGATCGCTGCAGCCTTTACGATGCCGTTTGCGCAGATCTGCATGAATTTGGGCATCAATCCAGAGGCATTTTTCCTTTTTGAAGTGGTTACTTTGGATCAGGTCTTCCTGCCGTATGAATACGTCATGTACTTGGTCGTCTTCTCGTTTGGCGTTATGCAGCTCAAAGATTTCGTGCAGCTGATGACGATGAAATTTATCGTGGCGACGCTGTATATCTTCCTGCTCTTGATCCCCTTCTGGCGGCTGATCGGCTTCTTGACGCTGTAAATAAGACAGTTTTCAGCATGGCTGTGCTTCGGCATAGCCGTGCTTTTGGTTTGTTCGGGGAAAAGTAGTGTAAGCGTTGTCTTGTTTGGGCGGGTATTTTACGCTACGATAACAACACACGTTTTAGAAAAGGAGGCAAGGATATGCGGATCGAACAGTTGGAATACTTGGTGGAGGCAGCGCAGTATAAGTCCTTGACCGAAGCGGGGGAACAGCTGCACATTTCGCAGCAGGCGCTGAGCGCGTCTATCCGCAAGATGGAGGAGGAATTAGGCGTACCTTTGCTTATCCGTACCCATCGGGGCAGCACGCTGACGCCCAAGGGGCAGGTCTTGGCTCGAGGGGCCAATAAACTTTTGGCGGATTACCGACAGCTGGTGCTGGCTGTGCAGGATGAGCACAGCGCGCCCGCGGGTCAAGTGCGTATCGGGGTGTCTTGGGGCTTGATGGAGGCGTTTTTTTCCAACATTTTGGCGCAGCTGTATCGTGAGGGCGGCGGTGTGGACATCGTCGCTGAGGAAATGTCTCAGCACGCGGTCTTACAGCGGCTCAGGGCGCAGGAGATCGATCTGGCGATCGTCAATTACAGCAGCTATGAGACGCCTGAGTGGCAGGCGGATGAGGAATTGGTCTTTCTGCCGATCCTGACCTCCAAGCTGTATGTGCGGACGGCGGTGCGTTCACCGCTGGCGCAGTATGATACGATCTCACTGAAAACGGCGGTCAAGGAAAAAGTGCTGGTCTACCAGCCCAAAAGTTGGGCAGAAATACAAAATCCCTTGTGTGAAACGATTTTGCATTTTTGTCCAGACTGTCAATTCGTTTTTGAAGAAAATTATCAGCTGCATTACCAAAAGGTGCTGCAGGGTATAGGCATAGCGTTTACCATCCAGGATAACCGCTTTATGCGGCCTGAGCAGGCTGGGCTGAAGCTGATCCCGCTCAAAGAGGACATCGAAAACACCAGCGGCTGCTTGATGCGCCGCGGCACGGTGTCGCCTTTGGTGCAGTATGTGGTCAATTATCTGCGGATCTTGTGCGTCAATCAGGAGCCGGATAGGCAGTGAGTCACAACGGATGCTTACCACTAGAAGGGGCTGCAAAATTTAAAGTGTTGGCCAAATAAGCGCCTTTTATTTAAACTATGATTATAGAAAGAGACTGAGTCTAGCGCAAATGAAAGGATGATCGATGATGACCAATGGTAAAAAAGTAATCATTCTCGGGGTCGACGGCATGGATCCCAGCTTGACGAAAAAGTACATGGACATGGGGCTCATGCCCAATGTGAAAAAATTTGTGGAGCGCGGCGCCTGCCGGGAGAACTTAGTGCTTTTAGGCGGCGTACCGAATATTACGCCGCCGATGTGGACGACGCTGGCCACTGGCGCGACACCAGCTACGCACGGCATTACCTGTTTCTGGGGACAGGATCTGGAGAAGCTGGACACGCTGGTCTATAATCTGGATTCCCGCCGCTGCCAGGCAGAACAGTTGTGGAACGTGACAGCAGAAGCGGGCAAAAAAACGCTGGTCTGGCATTGGCCGGGGTCCAGCTGGCCGCCAAGCTCAGACAGCCCCAATTTAAGCGTTGTGGACGGAGCGCAGCCGGTATTTGTCAACATGGGCACAGCCAATGTGGATGATGATAAGCTGGTCTACGCCACCACAGAAATCACAGAAGTGATCTATAAGCCTAATCAAGCTTCTGATACAGGTGCGGGCTGCATCATCAATCATGTTGAGGCAGCAGAGGAAGAAGAGTTCAATTTGGCAGGCAGCTTGAGCGGTGCACAGACTATGGTCAATGTGCAGCTGTCCATTTTGGACGGAGAAGCAGGCGGCGAGCTGAGCAAGATGGATGCGGTCAATTCGCCGATCAAACCAGCCAAGGGCTTTACCGATGCTCTGCCAGAAGGCGCTAAGGAATTTACCATCGTGACCTCTGGCGGCTATACCCGCCGGGCCGGCGTCATCCTGCCGGATGCAAGCGGCCGATACACCAAAGTCGCCGTGTACAAGAACAAAAAATCACCAGAACCGATGTGCGTTTTGGAAAAGAATAAAGTAGCCTTCAACATCTTGGATGAGGTGCAGGTCGGCGAAGCCATCGTGCAGGCGCATCGTCCCTTCAGCCTCTTGGAATTGGCCGAGGACGGCAGCAAAGTGGTGCTGTGGGTCGGCCCAGCCCTTGACAGCAATGAAGACAAGATGTTTCATCCCAAATCGTTGTATCGGGAAGTGGTCAATCAAGTCGGTTTGATCCCGCCGGTCACCACTAATGGTGCTACCGGTAAAACAGAAGCTTTCGTCGAAGGATTTTTGCTGGAAAGCTGGTGGGTCTATGACAAATGGCAGGCTGATGTCCTCAATTATCTGATCGCCAACGATGGCTACGAAGTGGTCTTTTCCCATCTGCACAATATTGACTGCTTGGGCCACAGCTTCTGGGCACTGGCCAAGGAGGGCAATCATCCTGGCACGGACACGAAAAAATTCCAGGGTTATATCGAGCAGGTCTACGTGGACACTGACGCCTATCTGGGCGAATTCCTCCACCTGCTGGATGAGGGCTGGTCGGTGATCATCACCTCTGACCATGGTCTTTTGATCAAGCAGGAAGAATTCCCGGCCTTTGGCGATCCGTTCGGCGTCAATGCCAAACTGATGTATGATCTGGGCTACACAGGCCTTTTCAAGGATGAAAACGGCGATCTGACCAAAAAGATCGATTGGGCCAATACCCGCGCCATCGCTGCCCGCGGCAACCACATCTGGATCAATCTCAAGGGCCGCAATGAGCATGGCATCGTTGATCCGCAAGACAAGTATGCTTTGGAAGAGCAGATCATCAGTGATCTCTATAATTACCGCGATGAGCAGGGCAAACGGATCGTTTCCATCGCGCTGCGCAACAAAGATGCCGCGCTTTTGGGAATGAATGGTCCAGAATGCGGCGATGTGATCTATTGGCTGGCCGAAGGGCCCAACCGTGTCCATGGCGATTCGCTCTCCACCTTCTGCGGTTATATGGACAGCTCCGTATCGCCCATCTTTATCGCGGCTGGTGCAGGCATCAAGCCGGGCTATACCAAGCGCGTCATCCGTCAGGTCGACGTCGCGCCGACAGCAGCTGTCTTGGCGGGCGTGCGGATGCCTGAGGAATGTGAAGGCGCCGTGGTTTATCAGATCTTAGAATAGCGGGAACGGATGACTTGCTCCTAAAATCATTTCCATACAAAAAGGCGCTGCCAGCGTACGATCGTGTACGGGGCAGCGCCTTTTTGGCGTGCGGTCAGGAGACTTAAGCGTCTTGGTCAGAGGCGTCCTTGGTTTCGTGGATGAGGTCAGTGACGCGGTTGGCCAAGGCGACGAACTCAGCAACAGAGAGGGTCTCACCGCGGCGTTTGGGGTCGATATCGCAGTCTTTGAGGGCCTGGGCCATGATCTCGGGCTGGATGCCGGCGGTCTTGATCGCGTTGTGGAGCGTTTTGCGCCGCTGACTGAAGGCTGCTTTGATCAGGCGGCGGAACATCTCAGGGTCTTGCGCGGTGTAGGGCTTTTGGTCGTAGATGCGGATATCGATGACCGCCGAATCCACCTCGGGCTGCGGGGTGAACAAATGGCGGGAGACGATGAAAGCCAGCGAGACCTGCCCGTAATAATTGAGCGCTACAGTGACGGCGCCGTATTCTTTGGTGCCGGGAGCGGCTTGGAAGCGCTGCGCCACTTCTTTTTGCACCATGATGACGATGCGGCTGATATGAAAGCCCTGCTCGAGGAAATGCATGACCAGGGGCGTGGTGATGTAGTAGGGGAGATTGGCCACGATCTTGTAGGGCGAGGTGCTGCCGGTCTTTTCGGCGACCAGGGCGTCGAGATCGATGGTCAGCGCGTCCGCACAGAGCAGGTAAAAATTATCGCAGTCCGCCATATTTTCTTCGATAATGGGGATGAGTTCCGGATCGATCTCGATGGCGATGACGGCGCGGGCTTCTTTGGCCAGTTCGCGGGTCAGCGTGCCGGCGCCGGGGCCGATCTCGACGACGATATCGTCTGAGGTGATCTCCGCTGCGGAAGCGATCTTTTGCAGCAGGTGGGGATCAGAAATAAAATTCTGGCCGAATTTTTTTTTGAATTTGAAGTCATACTTGGATAAGGTGTCTTTGAGCGTCATAGTGGTCACCTTTCTGTGGCGGATTCGTCGGGCAGGGTGTCCAAAAAGGCTTGGATATCCTCCCGGGGGATCTGGTAGCTGTTGAGCTTGTAAAGCAGCTGTTTGCTGTTGGTGTGCCCGATGGAGAGATGATCGCACAGCGCGTCGCGGCGGGCAGTAGAACCAGCCATGCCGGCCAAGCGCCACTGTACGAGGTCATTTAGAGTATAGGTGAAGACTTGCTCGTTTTGCTCGGCTTTGGCGTGCTCTAAGGCACGGATGATGGCTTCGGGACTGGCATATTCTACGCCTAAGCGTCCCGTCTTGGGACAGCGGGCGTCGTCTTTGCTGATATAGGCGTGCTTGAGGCCGGGGATGGCGTCTTTTAAAATATGGCGGATCTTGCCGCCGGGAAAATCAGGGTCGGTGAAGACGATGACGCCGCGGCGCTCGGATAAGGCGCGGATCTCTTCGATCTTTTCTTTGGTCAGCCCCAGACCGCTGGTGATGACGATATCGGCATCGACTGCCCGTCTCAGCGCGCTGACGTCGTCTTTGCCTTCGACGACGATGATCTCTTTGATGCGTGGTTTCACGATAAAAGCTCCTTTAGCTGGTGTTTAAACCATTATAGCGTATTTTTGCCGAAAAAGCATCGTGTAATGCGAAAAGCCTGGGCATAATAAGAAAGAAATTTTCTGCCTGACTTTTGAATAGACTATTGAGAGCGATGAGCGAAGCAGGCTGCGGCTTGATAAGGGGTGAAGGACCATGGAGGGATTGTTTACGCTGCCGCACCTGACAGTGTTGTTTTCATCAGGGTGGTTCGTTTTGTTGACGGTGATGATCTGTGTGGTCATCGCATTGGAAAATCGCGATCCGACCAAGACCATCAGCTGGCTGTTGGTCTTGACGCTGCTGCCGGGTCTGGGCGTGGTGCTGTATCTGCTGTTTGGGGAAAATCTGCGCAAGCGGCACTGGCACAAGACGCGCACAGCGGTGCAGGCGTTTTGGGATTCGCCGGAGATGCAGTCAGTGCGGCAGAAGGAGCAGGCTGAGCAGCTGCGGGAAGCGATGATCATGGACGCCGATTATTTCGATCTGGCCGATCGGCCGATCATGCGGCTGGTCTTGAGTTCAGGCACAGCGCCCATCCTGGTGGGCAATGAGGTGGCCATTTATACGGAGGGTGAAGGAAAATTCGCTCAGCTGCTGGAAGATATGAAACAGGCCAAGGATCATATCCATCTGGAATATTTTATCATCAAGGATTCTGAGATCGGGCGAAAGATCCGCGAGGTACTGATCCAAAAAGCCCAGGAGGGTGTCAAGGTACGTGTGCTTTTTGATGATATCGGCTCCTGGCGGCTGTACCTCAAGCCGTCGTTTCTGCGCGGTCTGCGTAAGGCGGGCTGTGAGACGGCGTCTTATCTCAAGGCGCGTTTTCCTCTCATCCACCAAAGTTTCAATTACCGCAATCACCGCAAGCTGTGCGTCATCGACGGCCGCATCGGTTATGTGGGCGGCATCAATATCGGGGATGAATATCTGCACAAGGACCCCAAGTTTGGCTTCTGGCGGGATACGCACCTGCGCTTAGCAGGACCGTCAGTGTATATGCTGCAGCTGGTCTTTTTGACGGACTGGTTCATCGCGACAGGCGAACAGCCGCTGGCGCAGCAGTATTTTCCGCCGCTTGAGCCCAAAAAGGGCCGCAGCGTCATCCAGATCGCCGTTTCCGGCGCGGATTCGCCGCAGGAGACCATTTACCAGGCGTACTTTTACGCCATTGCGCAGGCGCGGGAATCCATCTATATCCAGACGCCTTATTTCGTGCCGGATGAGGGGCTTATGACGGCATTAAAGACGGCTGTGCTGGCAGGGGTGGATGTGCAGATCATGTTCCCCGCGATTGCCGATCATCTCTGCGTGCATTATGCGTCGCTGTCGTATTTGGAAGAAGTCCTGGCGCTGGGGGCAAAGGTGCATTTCTACAAAGACGGCTTCATCCATTCCAAGGTGGTGCTGGTGGACGGCGAGATGGCATCGGTGGGCACGGCGAATATGGATATCCGCAGCTTTATGATCAATTCGGAGATCAATGCGTTTATTTACGATGATGAGACGGTAGAGAAGCTCTATCAAATCTTTGCAGACGATCTGGCGCACTGCGAGACCGTGAGCTATGAAGCGTTTCGGTGCAAATCCTTTAGGCAGCGCGCCAAAGAATCCTTCTGTCGGTTATTTTCACCGTTGTTATAAAAAGCGTTGTGGGCTATAATAGGGCATAAGTACAATGATGAGAAAGTGGTGGAACTATGAGCTATCAAACGATATATGAAGCGTGGCTGGCTGATCCGGAATTGGAAGAGGAGCTGCGCGCAGAGCTTTTGGCGATCGCTGAAGACGAAGAAGCTATCAAGGAACGTTTTTACCGCGACCTGGAATTCGGCACCGGCGGCATGCGCGGCGTGATGGGGGCCGGCAGCAACCGGATGAACCGCTATACTATCCAAAAGGCCACGGCGGGTTTTGCAGCCTATCTCTTGAGCAAGCATCACCGCACGGCGATGGAGCGGGGCGTAGTCATTGCTTACGACAGCCGCCGTCATTCCCGTGAATTCGCGCTGGAGGCAGCGCTGGTGCTGGCGGCGTATGGCATTCGGGTGCAGATCTTTGAAAAACTGATGCCGACGCCGGTGCTCTCTTTTGCGGTGCGCCATCTGCACGCGGCGGGCGGGATCGTCATCACGGCCAGCCACAACACACACGAGTACAATGGCTACAAGGTCTATGATGAAAACGGCTGCCAGCTGGTGCCGGAGGAGGCCGAGGCCCTGCTCAGAGAGATCGAGCGTTTCCAAGGGCCGGAGGATATCCCGATCCTTTTGAGTCAGGAAATGGTCGAGGACGACGGATTGCTGCGCTGGCTGGGCGGGGAAGTGCTGGACGCTTTTTTGGAAGCGGTGCTGAGCCAATCGCTTTATGCGGACGATGCGGCTAAGAAAGCGCTGCAGGTGGTGTACACGCCGCTGCACGGGACTGGCCGGAAACCTGTGCTCAGAGCGCTGGCTGAGGATGGCTTCACCTCAGTGGAATTGGTCAGTGCGCAGGCCGAACCAGACGGTGCCTTCGCCACAGTGCGTTCGCCTAATCCCGAGGAGCGCGATGCGCTGGCCTTAGCGATCGCCTGCGCAGAAGCCAGCGGCGCTGATCTGGTGATAGGGACCGATCCTGACTGTGACCGAGTAGGCATAGCGGTCAAGACAGGTGATGGGTATCGATTGCTCAGCGGCAATCAAGTGGGCGCGCTGCTCTTAGATTTCGTCCTGCAGCAAAAACGCGCACAGCTCAATGCGCGGTCCATCGTTATCAAGACCATCGTCACCTCGGACTTGGGGGCCAAGATCGCCCAAAGCTACGGCGTCAAAATGCTGGAGACCTTGACCGGCTTCAAATTCATCGGTCAAAAGATGACCCAGTTCCAGCTGAGCGGCAGTCAAGAATTCCTCATGGGCTACGAAGAAAGCTACGGCTATCTGGTGGGCGATCATGCCCGCGATAAAGATGCCGTCGTGGCGTCGATGCTTATCGCGGAGATGGCCGCTTACTACAAAGCCCAGGGCAAGACGCTTTCCGACGCGCTGGCAGGGCTTTATCAAAAGTTCGGCTATTATGTGGATGAGGTCGAATCCTTCACCCTGGAGGGGATCAGTGGTCAGGAACGCATCCACCAGATCATGCAGGCACTGCGGGCAGAGACGCCGGAAACGATCGGCGGCCTGACGGTGGCTC
>CABVBB010000045.1 GCA_902496505.1 uncultured Peptococcaceae bacterium | reverse complement strand
GCCCCACGCAATTCTGGTGGGGTGTAGGTCGCTCCGGTTCTGGCGCGTTTTTGCGCCTAGACCTGCATCTTTTGTCGGCACCCTGACTGTGGTTCTTTTATACTTATGTCTACAATTTGACGCTGCCATATTTAATGGCAGCGTCCTTTCCGGCAAAGCCAAGATCGTCAATGCGCTATTCCTCTGCCAAGATATCCGCGATCACGGGATAAAAATCCTGGCACATCACCTGATCATAGATGACCTCGAGGTAGAAAGACTGCGGTGTGGGCTTGAGGGCCACGTTGCGCTGGCGGAAGAGGTCTTCGTGCAGCAGCTTGCCATTATATAACGGCAGATCGATGGTGTAATAGCCGAAGTTCTCGATATAATCGATAAAATTTTTCTCCAGCGCCATGTCTGGATGATGCTCCAGTTGTTTGTTGATGGCGCCGTAGCTTTCCAGATAGCTCATGAAGCTGATGCCGCTCTGCTTGTTTTTGAGCGAGCAAAAGGGCGTATCATGCAGCATATCAAAGGTCAGCATGGTGTATTCGTTCCACGGTGAAGAGGCCGAGACCCAGATATAGAGAGGATAGGCCGCGATATGCTTCATCACGTAGCGGTCTGAGACCAGCGGCGTATAGCTGCGCAGTGTGATATCCGAAAGGGCAGCGATGGAAAAATCAAACGCTGTATAAAATTGGGGCATATCCTTGATCACGATGGTCGAAAAATCAAAATACGTATGCGGAAACACCGTAGAGAGCGTCGTGAACAGCCGGTCGCCATAAGCCGACATGACCGAATCCACTACACCGATGCGGCAGACATTTTTGGCCGGCTTTTCCGCCGAATACTGCCGCATATTCTGCCTCAGCGCCGAAAGCTCGCTCAGCACCGCCTGGGCAGAACGGTAAAATTCCTGTCCCGCTTTGGTCGGCTCCACGCCGTTGGCCAGGCGGGTGAAAAGCGCTGCCCCGAATTCCTCCTCCAGCTTTTTGACCGAGAGGGAGAGCGCCTGCCGCGAGACATACAAATTAGCCGCAGCCTGCGTGATAGACCGCTGCCGGTAGACCTCTGTGAAATGAAACAACTGTTCAATGGTCATGCGATCACCGCTATTCTATAAATTAATGATGTTGATTACAATTATAATACATCAGCCAGTCTTGTCAACAAGAGCCGCATATTTTTGCTTGCGGCAGGCTCTGCTGCTGCAAGCACCATCTTCTTCTGCCCTGCTGACGTGCGGTGTACACTAGCTTATAGAAGCTATCACCACTGTTCATAACAAACGAAAGGAGCTGATCCATTATGGAAGAGGCCACCCAAGAACCATTGACCGACCAGACCCAAAAACGGCTGGAGATGCTTAGAGACCGCACCAAACGCTGCGTCTGCAAATACTGCGGCGGCCATCTGCGTCTCAAGCAGATCACCTTCAGCCAATACGACGACGACCGCATCGAGATCTTCTGCGAAGACTGCGACCGACTGGAATTCGGCGTCGAGCCCGAAGTCTACAGCAGCGCCCAATTTTTCGTCGAAGAGACCGGCTTCAATTGTTACCCTGATCTCGACGACAGCGGCAAGACCAAACAGATGACCATCGCCAAAGTCTCAGAGATCATCACTTGGCAGAATCAACATATCGGCATCCTCACCCCCCAAGGCTACCAGATCCCCATTCAGATGAAAGAACGCTTCATCGGCGAATGTACTACCTATTCCGAGGATGACCTGCTGGAAGACGACTGATCATAAGGAGGTGTACCACATGGCAGAATACGTTATAGAAGCCGATCATATCAGCTGCAAGATGGGCTACCGCTATCTGCTCAGCGACATCAGCTGGCAGGTGCGTCCCGGCGAGCGCTGGGTCGTCTTCGGTATGAACGGCAGCGGCAAGACGACGCTTTTAAGCATCATTGCCGGCTTTCAGCATTTTACCAGCGGCAGCCTGAAGCTCTTTGGCCAGACGCTGACCGCAGACAATAATTTGCCCCTGCGCCAGCGCATCGGCTGGGTATCCAGCTCATTTTTTGATAAATACTACAGCCAAGAATCCGTCCTGGACATCGTGCTCTCCGCCAAGACCGGCACCCTGGGCTTAGAAGAGCTCCCCAGCCTCAAAGACCGCCAGCTGGCGCAGGCGCTCCTCGATGAGCTGCATTTGGCTGACAAAGCCGGCCATACCTTTGACATGCTCTCCAAAGGCCAGCGGCAAAACGTGCTCATCGCCCGAGCGCTTTTTTCCAAGCCCGATATCCTCGTCTTGGACGAGCCCTGCACTGGACTGGACGTCTACAACCGCGAGTATCTCTTCCAAACCCTGGAGGATCTGGCCGGACACGACCAGATGACCATCATTTACGTCACCCATTATGTAGAAGAGATCCGCTCCGTCTTTGACCAATGTCTGCTCCTCAAAAACGGACGCCAATTCGCCCAAGGTCAGACCAAGGATATTTTTTGTAACGAGATGCTCAGCGAACTGCTCAATTACCCAGTAGAAGTTTATAACGACCGTGACCAGACCCTGCGGCTCAAGGTCCTCGGCGTCCAGTCCCATATCGCCCGATTTTTAGACCATTGACCCGCCAGAAAGGAAGATGACCATGACAGTCGATCTCAATATGATGCTCGATCTGCGCGATCTGCAAGTCGCTATGGATGTGGCCAAACGTGCCGAAATGGGCTGGTTCGATGTCGAATTCACCATGTACGGCACCTGCTTTGAGAGATGCGGCAAACGCTATTTCCGTGTCAGTGCCGACGCCGCCAGGATCTATGATTTTATCGAGACCAGCGCGCAGAAGGCGCTCCTGCCCACCAACGTGCTCACCCTCACCAAAACCTGCCCCGTGCCCACCGGCATGCGCGAATTCATCGCCAGCGACGTCAAAAAAATGCTCGCTAAAGAGCTGGAAGCCGCCTATTCCCAGGATTTTTTCCGCTTCCTCGACGAGACCGCTCAGCTGGCCGCCGAAGATACCGCCATGCCTCTGCTCCTCGCAGAGCGTGACCAAGTCGCAGGCTGCTTCGACGAACAAAAGCTCCGCCGTTTTCAAGAGCTTGTCGATTTCACCTACAATGCGCGCAAAATAAGCCCCAGCCACTACCAAGAGCTCCACACCTGGCTGGCCAGAGAACGCCGCAGTATGGAAGCTTACCCCCACAGCAAAGATATCTTCGAAAAAACCTTCTACGCCATTGCTTACGAAAAAGATGACGGCACCCTCGCCTACATCGACAACGCCCAAAAAGCCACCATCTACGCCAAAAAGTACGCCTTAGAAAGCCAAGGCTATTTCGTCACGCCCCTCTACGCTCAGACTTACTGGTACAACTATACCCTGCGCCTGCCCCAAGTGCATAGCCAATTCCTCGAGCATCTCTATACAGAGGTAAACAGCGGCTACATGACGCTGCTCAAAACCATCAGCGCCCACAACGACCGCCTCAGCGCCAGCGATTTCCAGAGCCGCCTCGACTACGCCCGCCAACACTATGGCGCACTGGCAGAAGAAACGATGCGCCAATACGGACACCGCTGGGGCATCATCTGAGCGTGAATCAGGCAGCCGAGAAAAGCGCCGCACGTCACCGTTGCCAGATCACGCCAAAGTCCCCACGATCAAACGTGCGAGAATGAAGCAGTTTACGCCCGTTCTATGCCCTGCTCATAAAAACAAGCCCTCCGCACACACGCGGAGGGCTTGTTTTTATCCCGCGATCCTCTCCAGCACTGCGCCGATATCGTCGTTTATACAGATGGCGCGGTCTTGAAGGGCGGCGGGGGCTTGGGCTTGGCCGTTATTGATGGTGACGTAGGCGGCTTGGGGATTTTGGAGGGTCATTTGCCAGAAGGGGTATTTGATGATGCCGGGGGTATTGCCGCCGACGCCGAGCTCGAGGAAGAGCAGGGGTTGGTGCAGATGGGTGCGGAGGAATTGTTGGTAGCGGGCATGGGCAGCGTGCCAGCCAGCGTCTTCGACGAAGGTGTGGTCAGCGCGGAGGTTCATGCTTATGGGGGCGCCGCAGCGGGGACAGCGGGGAATGAGGGCGGTGGGGATACGTCTGTCCTGCTGCTGAGCGATCATTTGGCGGACAGCGGCTTCGTTGTCATAAGTCTCTTGGTGACAGGGCACGGAGCATTGCCAGAGGCCGTAATCGCCTTGGGTGTAAAAGAGTCGCTCGCGGTCAAAGCCGCTTCTTTGGAAGCAGTGGTCAACATTGGTGGTGATGACGAAATAGTCTTTGTCCTTAATGAGCGTCAGCAGCTGGTCATAGACGGGCTTGGGGATATCTAAATAGCGGTTGACGAAAATATGCCGGCTCCAATAGCCCCATTGCTCTTCCGGCGTGGGGAAGGGGTAGAAACCGGCGCTGTACATATCGCGAAAGCCGTAGGCTTGGATAAAATCAGCGAAATATTGTTGGAAGCGGGCGCCATCGTAGGTAAGACCGGCGGAAGCGGATAGTCCAGAGCCTGCGCCGATGACGATGGCGCTGCTCTCGGACAAGGCGTGTTGGAAGCGTTCTAGAGCAGAGATCATGTGTGGTTCCTCCTTAAGCGTGGATCTGCTCTTATCATAAGCTGCCCGTGCGGGCTTGTAAAGTAAGCACTTCTGAGTGGAATAGTTTCGCCGAGGTGACCATCAGTCGATGGCGGTCAATTCGGCGAAGAGATGACGCAGCTCCTGGATAAAGAGATTATCCAGCGGAGTATGATCATGCTGGGTGGATTTGACGATGATGTAGGCGAGGTGGATATTTTCTTTGAAGGGCAGGAGGACAAAATCTGGATGGGGTTGGCGATGGTAGAACTGGTTGGGCATGATGGAGGCGGCGCGGTTTTCTTCGACCATTTGTCTGATCCAGTGCTGGTCAGCGGTGAGCAGCACAATATTGGGCGAACAGGCGGTGCCCGGCGGCAAAAACTGCTGCAAAGAGCGAAAATCGTGCTCACTGTTGAGCCCCAAGGCTAGCGGCTGAGCGATGAGATCAGCCAGGGATATGGTGCTCTGCTTGGCTAAAGGCGACTGGACGGAAACGCAGGCCATGAGATCATCCAGATAAAGGGTCTCATACCAGAGGGCATTTTTGTAGGTGTCACGCAGGATGTCATTAAAGTATTCAGCAATGATGGAGAGGACGCCGATGCTTGTGGGATCATCAACGACTTGCGAGAGGATGCTGAGATTGTTTTTTTCAAGGAGTTTGATGGGGGCTTGAGGATATTGGTGCATCAGGCGGCGGATAAGAGGAGAGATATAATGCTCAGAAAGGACGGTGGAGCAATAAAGGGTGAGCGCACTTTGAAAGCTGTGGGCAGGATCAGCACAGGCAGCCTGCCAGAAGCTGGTCTTGAGCTCGCCGAAGCTTTTGAGGACGAGGGCAGCTTGGTCGTGGAAGAGCTTGCCTTCCTCGGTGAGCGTGATGCCTTTGTGGGTCCTGATCAATAGTGTAACGCCGAGTTCTTTTTCTAAATTGAGCAGGGATTGGCTGATGGTCTGTTGGGTGACAAAGATTTTTTCGGCTGCGCGGGAGATAGAATTGGCTTTGACGACTTCGATGAGATAATAGAGTTGTTCGATGCGCATGATGTATCCCTCCTGTTGTAAAATGAAAAACGCACAGCCACAAAGTAACATGGCTGTGCGCGAAACGTCAATGTGATGATCATTCCATAAGCTGGTAAATAATGCCCCCTTCACATTGCGCAGGGACTGGAGCGTCCATCAGTTCGCAGACTGTGGGAACGATGTCGACTTGGCGTACGCGGCGCTTCATGATCTCGTTTTTCTTGATGCCGCAGCCGGCGGCGAAGAAGAGACATCTCATCGAAAAACCATAGCGTTCCAGATTGCTGAAGGAATTGCCGTGGTCACGGCAGAAATCGGGCGCGAAAACGAAGTACAGATCGCCGACATGGTCGCCGTAAAGCCCCAGCGCTTCCATACCATCACGGGCGACGACCATTTCAACGATACGCTTGCCAGTGGCGGGATCGCGGTAGGCGTACAGATCATCCTGGATCTGGCGGCAGAGGTCATTGTAATCTTCTGGCTCAACGATACCATAGGGGTCGCGGCCTTTGAGGTTGATATAGATGTAGCCGGTGCGCTGGTTGACGGCTCTGGTGTGTGCCCAGTCTATCTGAGTCAGGCCCTTTTCGTCTTCGTAAGTCTTGATGTAGCCCAGATCACGCATGATATCAACAACAATGCCCCAAGCATCGCCAATGAGCGGCCATTTGTAGCCGTAATGACGAGGAACACCGGCATGGTCAGAAACAACGAACATGGCAGTCTCACCATCATCCAGCTGACGCATGAGTTTACCCAGGAGTTCATCAGCATTGATGTAGTATTGGACCAAAATGTTGTAGAAGCGCTCATAGCGTGGGCTTTCTGGCACGATATCCGTGATCATGTTGTGGTTGGCACAGTCAATGGAGTGTAAGTGACAGTAGAAGAGATCCCATTCTTTGTTGTCTAACAAGTAATTGATGGCATCTGCACACCATTTGTAATGCTCGTGCCAAGCATCGCAGCCAACTTCTGCATTAGGACGGCCAATATCAGAGCCGGCGACAATAGGACCAACATTGTCCAAGAGTTCCTGGCCGATCGTGGAGGGCACGAAGTATTTCGGATCACATTGGAGTTGACATGATTTGGTGATATACAAATTGAGCGAACTACCGTCTTCGGCTAAGTTGTACAGACGCATTTTGTAAGCGACAGCCACCTCCTCACCTTTCGCATTCAGCGCAGTATCGGTGATCCAATCACTAAATTCCTGACCTATGCTGACCTCGCCCAGCGGTTCAAGGGCTTTTTTATTGGCATACAGCTGAACTTTCGTGTATTTGCCGTTTTCTGGAACTAGCAGAGCCACCCGGCGGGTCAATCCGGCGGAGAAGGGGATAGCAAATTCTTTGGTGCCTTCCGGAGCATTGACCCAACCTTTGGCTGGTTTGAGCGGACAATCCAAACGGTCGACTAAGGACATCCATTCTGCTTCGTCACCTACGGTGCCGCCGGCGTTGATGGCGCCGACTGCAAAGAGATCCGTGAAATCTCTTTCTTTTGTCTCTGAATCTGAGACAGAGAATTTTTTGTGCTCCACATCTTCGGTCAATACACAACCAGCGCCAGTATCGTTAGGATTATGGAACTTGGCTGTCAATTCGGTGATGGTTTCGCTGGCGGTAACGTATTTGTCATAGTCAGGATAGTTTTGATTATAAGGCTGGGCCGCTGTACCATCAATATAAATGACATTTTCCAAACTGGTCGGCGGGAAGGAAGTAGGATAATTAAACAGGATTGTTTTTTTGCCAGCCTTAGCATACGCGTCCCAAATAAATTCTGCTTCGCACTGCTGAGAATTCCAGCCCATATCCAGTTCATCAAAATTTTTGCCAATGGTGTGGTTCCAGAAGCAGGTGATGCCATGAGTGCCAGGCCAAGCACCAGTACCCAGCGTTGCCCAGCAAGGCGGAGTGATGGTCGGTAAAGCGCCGATCATACCTTTCATTTCGGTGGTGACGCCCATTTCCTGGAGCTTTTTAAAGTTTGGCAGCTTTCCTTCTTTTATCAGCTTGTCTGTGAAAACGGGATCAGCTCCATCAAAACCAACGACCATAACTTTTTTTGCTGTTGTCATTTTAAATTCCTCCCTAATAAATGTGAATAAAAGTGAAATAGTGACATATTTTTGTGAGAAATCTGTTGCTTTTTAAAAAACGAGATTTCCCAGACCAAAAACGACAGTCAAGCCCACCACTGTGATGACAGCAATGGAGATACAGCCAATTTTAATGATGTCGCCGCTGCGCAGCCATTCCTTTTTGGCAAAGAGCATAGCGGTTGCGGGAGAAGCTGCTGGCGTCAGATAAGCGGCACTGGTGGCGATCAAAATCAAAAGGACGCCGACCGTTGTATTTAATGCCATACTGTCACTTACAGCAACCAAAACAGGGACCATCATAAAAGCAACGACCATATTGTTCATAAAATTCGTTAAAATAACCCCCAAGATAAACAAGGCAAGCAAAAATGTAAAGCCGGTGCAGTGGGCTGTGATCGGCTGCAGTAATAGCAACACGAAAGCTTTAATACCTGTCGCTTCGTTCATTAAAAGCGAAGTCATCATCATTAATACAGCCACCATGAAGGTGATCGGCCAGTTCAGTCCCCTGCGGGCCAAACTGGGAAAATCTAATAGCGGTTTGCCATCGATGTGGATCAAGGTGAACACGATGGTGCAAAAAACGGTTATACCAGCAATGCCGATGCGATTCATCCAAATGACGAACGGCCAGCTGGTGGGCAGGCAGCCAGGGATCAAAAGGAGCAGCAGGAAAAAGCCGAAACCCAGTAAGCTGGCTTTTTGACGCTTAGTAGCTTTGATGGAACGATCCACTAAGGTAGAGGCATCGATATTTTGCATCGGAGCCATGTCTGGTTTGAGCAGCAGATGGCAGAAAAAGAGATAACCAGCTAAAAACAGCAAACCAGCGGGGATCATCACCAGCATGTACTGCAAGTAGTTAACGCTGATGCCAGTAAGACCAGCGTATGCGCCCAATATTAAGAGTGGTGTCGCTTTAAAAGGCACCATAAGCCCAATGGCGGCAGCGCTGATCACGACGCCAATGATCATGATCGTTGGATAGGTGTCGTAGGGCTTGTAATTTACCCGCTTGAACAAAAGTTCCAAAATGCTCCAGCATAAGAAGAAGGCAGCAAAAGCTTGACCAAAAGTGCACAACAGGCCCGACGCTAATAAGAAAACAAAAGAGAAAAGCCATGGCCGACCCTGCAGAGATTTGCGGGTCAAGAAGAAGTTGACAACGGTGTTGACTGCATCACAGTCGGAAAGCATCTCGATCAAAACTAAAACAAAGATCAAAAAGATCACGATCTCGTTGCTGAAACCCATGGAAAGCATTTCCTTGACGCTGCCCATGCCGGAGAAACCAAGGGCGAACATCCCCAATAGGCTGGGCCAAAGCATGCCGAAGGTGCTCCAGCCATATAATAGTCCAATAAAAATACCGAGGATCTTCATGCCCACTGGTGTGATCGTGCCAATAGGCGGCAGATAGCCAAAGGCAAACATGAATAAAATGATGATCACCATATGCACACGGCTGAGATCCAAAACTTTTTTAGCTGCACTTGGTTGAACACTCACAAGAAACACCCCTTTTTCCAAAAAAGTTGATTGATAAGAAGCAGCGCGCTTTTGTTAGCCGGCGAAAAATGATTGTCTAAAATCATTTTCTATATGTATTATAATCTGATTCTTTCGGCGTGACAAACAGTCTAAATTTGTCCGATTTGGCCGAGGGGTACAATTTCAAATTGTGCTTCTGTCGGCAGTCTCATGGTATGCAGTCATAGCTGTGGCACGACTAAAGATAAGGATATTTTCGTAAAATTTAGCATTTCCGTCATTGTGG
>CABVBB010000044.1 GCA_902496505.1 uncultured Peptococcaceae bacterium | reverse complement strand
TATTGGTATTTAAATTTATGGTCAAACCTGACGTCAGCCAGTTTAGAGGCAAAGGAAATTTATATGCGGACTTGCGGGAGCAGAAAATGAATAAACAGCAAAAGTTTGCGTTAGTCTTTTTGCTGGTATTTGTTATGATGTTAGTCATTCCTTTGCTGCTGCCCAAAACGTTGCAGCCAGTAAAAGTGCTCAGCAATTTTAGTATCGTTGGAACGGCGGCGCTATGTATAATGGCCGCTACTTTGCTAAAAATTGATGGTCGACCGCTCTTTAAGCTGCAAGACTGTGTGCAAAAAGGGGTCAACTGGCCGTTGATCTTTATGTTGGCAGCCTCCTTTCCCATTGGAGATGCTTTAGAGCAAGAGTCAACAGGTATTATTGCGACGTTTACTCAATATGTCACACCAATGGTAGCTGGATTGAGCCCCATGGTATTTATGATCATGGTCATTATCATATTTAACTTGATCAGTCAAGTTATGCACAATTTAGTCTTGATGATGGTCTTTACGCCCGTACTTTGTCAGTTAGCTCTAAGTGTTGGTGTGCCGGTGGATGTCTTCGCTCCCATTTTTGTTTTCACAGTGAATACGGCTTTGATAACACCCGGTTCATCAGCTACAGGTGCCATGATTCATGGCAATACAGCGTGGATGTCCACCCGTAAAACCTATCTTTGGGCGATCTTGGTAACAGGTGTCATTTATGTAACGCTTATCTTTTTGGTGCCGTTTGGACTGTTGATATGTTAAGCAGGAATAATTGAGAGAAGCGCTTTCCAAGGGAGAAATGAACCTTTCGCAGGCTGAAAGTGGTAAAAAATCGAGCCCACTCCTTGAGTGTGGAAGGATCAGGGCAGCGAGAATAGCGCCTGCATCCCAAAATGTCAGACAGTGTTTTAAAAAAATGAGCAAGGATATTCGCGGTCCACCCTGCCATAAAAATGTCGTCGAGTCGCTCAGGTCCTTGCTCATTTCTGCTCTTAAAGCGATCTAACGGATAGCTCCAGAAGTGCGTCGTGATCTCGCCGTACAGAGGGTGACTCTTGGGGGAATGCCTGAAGACGCGTTCATTTCCGTGGAAATAGTGGTGCGGTTCATAATTGCAACTTGGCCTCAATCGTGCTAAGATGAAGGCATGTTAAGGAGGCGGGGATCATGAACAAAAACAGTATGAAACGTGCGACAGCAGCAGTGTGCGTAGGGGCGCTTCTGGCTGTCGCTCAGCCGGCGTATGCGGGCGATGGGAACAGTTTGGACCGGGCACGGGTCAACCAGAAGGTGAAATTCCTGGAGGAAGTCATCGACGAGTATTATTTGTTTGACAGCGATGCCCAGCAGATGGAGGAAGGGATCTACACGGGTCTGCTCTATGGCCTGGGGGATGTTTATTCGGAGTACTACACGCCGGAAGAATACGCTAGATTGATGGAGCAGACCACAGGCGAATACTGCGGCATCGGTGCGGAAGTGCAGCAGGATCTGCAGACCGGCGAGATCACGCTCACCGATGTCTACGCCAATGGGCCTGCTGATATAGCCGGCCTGCAAAATGGTGATCAGCTGATCGCCGTCGATCAAGTGCCCACCAAAGGCAAACTGCTGGACGATGTGGTCAACGATGAAGTCAAAGGCCCCGAGGGCAGCACCGTGAGTGTGACCGTTTATCGGCCTTCTACCCAGGAAACGCTGACCAAAGAGCTCAAGCGGGCTCACGTCATGACAGTCACGGTCAATAGCCGCATGCTGGAGGATGGGATCGGCTACATCCAGATCAAAAGCTTTGACGAATTGACCGCCGATCAATTCAAAAATGCCGCCGCCAGTCTGCAAAGCCAAGGTATGACGCGTCTGATCATCGATCTGCGCAATAATCCTGGCGGTACATTAGACAGTGCAGTGGATATTTTGGCTTACCTTCTGCCGCCGGGGCAGATCGTTTACACCAAGGATAAGAACGGTCAGGGGCAAATGATGCAGACTAAGGACGGCCATGTGGTCTTGAGCGACTACCCGGACAGAGAGCCAGGCTATCACGTGCTGGTGCAGCCAGACGAGCATGAACTCGATATGCCGATGGCCGTATTGGTCAACGGCCAGTCCGCCAGCGCAGCGGAATTGGTCACCAGCGCGCTCAAGGATTACCATTGGGCGGCCGTCGTCGGTGAAAAGACCTACGGCAAAGGCATTATGCAGAGCGTCATCCCCCTAAACGACGGCTCAGCCATCAAACTCACCACAGCCCATTACTACACCAAGAGCGGCTATGAGATCCACGAAAACGGCATCACCCCCGATGTCACCATCGCGCCCGATCCCAACAGCAGCACCGACGTCCAGTTGGAAAAAGCCATCGAAGTGGTGAAGGGGAGATAGCGAAAACGAAAAACACCGCAGCAACAGTCGATAAAACCGTTGCTGCGGTGTTTTTTGTGTGGAAATCACCAGGCAGAGCGGCCTGCATCAGCCAATAGAGCGACGCCGTTGATCAGGCTGGAGCGCTCTGAGGCGAGGAATAAGGCAATGTCACTGATCTCCTCGGGCTGACCGATGCGAATGGTCTCGGTGCCTTTTCGCACCCGGGCCATGCCTAGGGGGTGATAGTCTGCCGCGCCGATCTCCGTAGCGACACCGCCTGGGCAGATGCAGTTGCAGCGAATGCCCTCGTGGGCGTACATATAGGCGATATTTTTGCTGAGGCCGACCAGGGCGAACTTAGAAGCCACATAGGCGGCACCAGCTCGGCCGCCGCCGATACCGCCGCCAGAGGCGATATTGATGATGTTGCCCTTTTCTTGCGGGAGCATGAGATTTACTGCGCCGCGGCAGAGTTCAAAGGGGCCGGTGAGATTGACGGCCATGACCTGCTGCCACAATTCGTCTGTGACATCGCCCACAGGGGTCATTCCATCCATGATGCCAGCGTTATTGACCAAGACATCCAAACGGCCGAAGCGGGCAGTGATATCTGCCAGCAGAGCTTGATTGTCCTGGCTTTTGCCGACATCGCCGGCGACGGGGATGAAGCGGGGCTGCTGTTCTGCGGGCAGGAGAGCATGCAGCTGGGCCAATTTTTCACTTCGCCTGCCAGTGCCGATGACAGTCATGCCAGCGGCGAGATAGGCTTGGGTGATGGCTTTGCCCATACCAGCGCTGGCGCCGGTGACGAGGGCGATCTTGCCAGTGAGATCAGGATAGGCTTCCATGATGATCCTCCTTTGGGCTTACAGGGGTTGATAGATCAGATCAGGCAGCAGCAGACTCATCGCGATAAAGGCTGCCATGCTGACGATGATCCAGGGAACGCAGATCTTATAGATATGGCTGGGCTTGACCCAATCGACCTTGGCAAAGACCATAGCGGCCATCATACTGCCAGAGGGAGCGAGGAAGGCCAGCTGGGTGCCGAAATAGACGGCCATGACGGCGATCAGCGGGTTGTAGCCGCTGGCCAAAAGGATAGGCGCTAAAATAGGCGCAAAGACCATTTGCAGGACCATATTCATCGAGAATTGGCTGAAGATGCACAGCGCAACGATGACGATGGCTACAAAAGCAACGATGGAGACTTTGGAGACGATAGGCACCAGATACATGGCCATAGCAGTGGCGATGCCTGTACCTTCTGAGGTCAGGGCAGCGGCAATGATCATGATGCCGCCGGTGAGAAAGAACATGTTCCAGTCAACACCGGTGGTGACGAGGTGGGCAAAATCAGCCAGAGGCTTGCCGTCTTTGGACTGCAGGACCAAAAGAACGACTGTCAAGGAGAGGGAGATGCCGACCAAGCCGAAGCGTTTGAGCAGAGCAATGGGTGCCCAAGCAGTCGGCAGGATAGCGGGGATAGCCAGGCTGAGGATAAAGATGGTCAAAAGGATAGCCGCGCCTTTTTGTTCAGCAGTCAGCGGCTGTTTTTCTTCAGCGTCAGCTTTGGCTAAGAGTACTTCGGTGCCGGCGACGAATTTTTTGGTGTCGACACGGGCGACAAATTTACCCATGAGCAGATAGAGTGCAAAGCAGGCAAACAAGGGGATATCGATGCTGACAAAATATTGGAAAGAGGTTAAGGGCACGCCGCCTAAGGCTGTGGCCAAGATGCCGCGGGTAAATAGGGAATTAGGCAGAAACGGCGGCCAGACGGTGCCCATGCCGGCAAAGAGCGCGATGCCTAGGAGCATATAGGTGGGCAGCAGATCGTCTTTGGTATAGCCCATATCTTTGAGCACGGGCAGGATGAAGTTGAAAGCAATGATGATCAAGATAACGCCATTGAAAACACCAGCGATGAGCATCAGCATGGTGAAGAAAAAGGTCATAAAAAGCCAGGGTTTGCCCGCGGCAAATTTGCGGGTGACCAGCCATTGGGCGATGACATTCATCAGGCCGCTGTTATTGACATAAGCCAGCACGATGAAGGCGACGAACATGGAGATGACAGTATTGTGCGTCAGCATCATACCAAAGGATGCTTCTGGTGAGGCGGCATAGTCGGTCATGCCCAGCATGACGATGCCGATGATGCTGGGCCAGAGCATACCACAGGTACACCAGCCCCAGATCATGCCGATGAAGATACCGATGATCTGTACCCCTAAGGGTGTGATCGGTGCAGGAGCAGGGATGAAGTGGGCGAGGATCATGATGCCGACGATGATGCAGGCGTGGATATAGACTTTCATATTGCGGGTGCCGCTTGCTGTTGCCATGAAAGATCCCTCCTAATAGGGTTTTGGATAGAATGATAGCGGGCAAAGGCGCGGCTGCCCCTAGAGCAGTCTACGGGCGGCCAAAGCTTTGCTCAGTGCAGGTCTTGGTAGCGATCATATTGCGGAAGGGCGCTTTTGAGACCGTTTTGATCCAAAAGTCCCAGTGTTTTTAAGAGCCAGCTCATGATATCCGCCACTTTGGCAATATTGAGCTGCTCGTTTAAATCGTTTTCTTCCATATCTAAAAAATAGTTGAATTGGAAATTCTCCACAAAATACTGTGCCAGCGCATAGAGCTCGGGTTCGATACCATAGTCGTTTTTTTCACAGTGGGGGCAGTATAATTCCACGCCCACGCCGCCGTAAATATCATAGATCACCAAGCTGGTGGTCAACTGCCCGCCGCAGTGCTTGCAGACGCAGCGCTGGCTGCGTGCCTGCAAAAGGGCTTGATCGTCTTTGGTCTGTTTGCTCATATTTTCACCAGCTTTCGTTGTTTTTGAGCCAGATGTCTGGGGTGAGGTACAGATCGCCGCCGATGGTCATATGCCATTTGCCTTGCTGGCAGCCCGAACGGGTCGGACGGCCGAAGAAACCGCTCAAGTTTGCGGCGGAAAACATCTCTGTCATATCGCCCTGCGCGTAAACGGCGCCGTTTTTGAGCAAAAGGGCTTTTTGGTAAAAGGGCAAAAATTCCTCAGTATGGTGCGTGACATAGACGATGGTCACAGATGTTTGGGCAGCCATCTCCTGCAAGGTGTTCAAAAAGAAATCTCGGGCGATGACATCCAGGCCGTTCAAGGGTTCATCCAAAAGCAGCAGTCTGGGCGGTGCCAAGAGGGCGCGGGCCAAGAGGATCCGCTGCTGCTGGCCTTGGGAAAGCATACTGTAGGGATAATCTGCTTTGGCCGCTACGCCTAAGGCGTCCAAAAGCCTGCGGGCCTTGTGCACATCCGCGTCAGTCAGATCATATCGGCGCCCAAAACCGCCGAATTTGGCGCTGAGCACGATATCCAGTCCGCTTTCCTGATGGAAGCAGCGATTGAAATAAGACGAGCTGACAAAGCCGATCTGCCGTCTTAGGGTAATGGCGTTTTCTGGAGTCAGCCGCTGGCCAAAGAGATAGATCTCGCCATGACTATGGCTGCGGTAGCCTGAAATGGTGCTCAACAAGGTGGTCTTGCCGCAGCCATTGGCGCCAAAAACGATCCAGTGCTCGCCTTCCTTTACGGTCCAGTTGATATCGCGCAGGAGGTATTTACTGCCCTGCTTATGGGCCAGGGCTTTTGTTTCAATGATGTTCATGCCCATCGCTCCCTTTGCGAAATTTATTTATTTTCCCGCCAGCTGTCAGCCGGCGGGAAAAAGGTCATCGATCTATTTGATCAGGCGTCTGCCGCTGGGCAGTGCCCATTCATCGCCGCGGTCATAAGCGGTCTCGTCGAAATCAGCCAAAGCTTGGTAGATCACGCCGCCTTCGACATTGCCAGGCGCCTTTGTATCGGTAAGCTGGCAGATGGTGGGCACGATGTCTGTGATCCGCACGGGGCGGTCGATCTTGGCGCCCTGTTTCAGTCCAGCGCCGCCCATGATGCAGAGGTTCTGCATGGACCAGCCTTCGTGATGGACGGTAGAAAAGACATTGGCATGCTCGTTGTTGAAGGTCGGCACCAATTGGAAGAAGATATCGCCGCAGTGGATGCCGCCCATGCCGAGATATTCCATCTCATCGCGGGTGAAGCAATGGGCGATGACTCGCTTGCCGTCAGCATTGCGGTAGTTGTACAGGTCGCTGATGATATCCAGCACCAGCTGATCATAGTCCTCTGGCTCAACGATGCCTTCCGGATCGCGGCCCTTGAGGTTGATATAGACGTGGGAGGAACGTTTGGCTACTGCACGGGTCTTGGACCAATCTACATCCAGCTTGCCGTTCTCACCACGCTTAGTTACGGTATACCCCAGATCGCTCATCACCTTGGTAGAGATGCCGCCGATGGTGCCGATGCCTGGGTACTCGTCGCCAGCGCTGTGCGGCATACAGCCGTGGTCAGAGACGACGAACATAGTCGTATCACCGTCCAGATACTGCATCATCTCGCCGATAAAGGCGTCGTTGGCGGTGTAGACTTCATCGATCAGATCGCGGTAATACTGATGGTCAGCACAGCGGCCGGGAACGGTATTATTGACGAACCAATGCTGGAAGTTGTCGATAGAATGGATATGCACATAAAACAGCTGCCAGTCGGGATATTTGTTGAACAGCCAGTGACTGGCCTTGGCAAACCATTGACAGCCTTCCTTGGCGTAGGTGTCCAGCACCAGCTTGTCATTTTCCTTATGGTCACCGCGGATATCGACAGAAGCAAATTGCAGCAGAGGCCCTACCGCTTCATACAGCTCTTTGCCCATCATCTGCGGGTAAAAATAATCCAAATTGCTCATATCCGTCACGTGGGAGAAATAAACGACAGCACTGCTGCCATCCTCAGCCATGTCGCACAGATTGATCTTGTAGGCGACCTGCCGTTCCTCATCGTTTTTGATGTAATAGTCGTAGATGAATTCGGACCAATTGCCGATGCCGGTCACTTGACCCAGAGGTTTTTCGGTACGTTTGTTTTTATAGATGGTCACTGTATCGTAATGCACACCGTCCGCAGCGCTGATGATAGCGAAGCGGCGCACTGTGCTGCTGGCCAGGATGACCGTCGCTTCCTTGGCCCCCTCTGGCAGAGCAAAGCTCCAGTTGGTGGGGGTTTTGAGCGGGGTGCGGATCTTGTCCGCTTTGCTGGGACGGTAGGATTCTTCGTGATCTTCGGTGCAGCTATGATCGTCCAGATCCTCTACGCCGGAGGGATAAGAGAGGACGCCTTCTGGCATAGCCCAGGGGATCGAAGCGTTTTCATTAGCAGCGATAGAGCTTTTTTTCATTTCTTCATATTGATCGCCCATGATGATGCAGTCTTTATTGTCGCTTTTGACAGCGTGGGGGATGAATTCCATAGGAAATTCGCCCTCCTCCATGGTCACGACCTTTTGGTAATCGATGGAACAGCGCAGGAAAGGCACCACGCCGGAACCATCGATGAAGACGCCATATTCGTCATTTTTGATGCGGGGCGGCCAAGCTTCACAGTAGCTGAGTACGATGCTCCGCTTTTTTTCTTTGGAAAACGCTTCCCAGATAAAATCTGCTGTTACGTTTTCACTGGTCCAGTTGACTTCTTCCAAACGCAGACTTTGTCCTAAGGTCTGGTTGTTGTAGCAGGTGACGCCGTGGGTGCGGGGCCAGCAGCCGGTGGCGATAGAGCACCAGTTAGGCGGGGTGACGCTGGGCAGTGCACCGATCATGGCCAAATTGTCATTGGCTACGCCGTTATCCAGAAGTTTTTTCAGATTGGGCATCTTGCCCTCATCTATCAGCCGTCTGACCTGTACGGGGTCAGCAGAGTCCAAACCGATCACCATTGCGCGTTTTAATCCCATTGTTGATTCCTCCATATCTATTTGGTAAATGCTCACTTTGGCCAAAGTGAAGAGCGATCATTCCGGGGAATGTTTTCTTGCTGATCCCAGTATATAATTATAAATATATTTAATCAAACAGGCTTATGTAAACTTATAAAGAGTAAACTCATTTTTGACAAACTTAAAAAAGGCTGCGCCCATTTATCAAATGGCACAGCCTTTTTTAGGTAAAGCGCTAAACAAATTCTCGGAGCATTGCTTGAAGGATCGTCAGATATCCTTCAGGCAGATCTTCATGAGAGCAGAGGATCAGAGAAAACTGGGTGTCCGTGCGCAGCGGGACGAAGCGGAGCGATTCGGTTTGATTTTTGGCGTTGGTAAGAGGATTGATATTGCTTCGGGCTCCAACACTGACGCCTTTATTGCAGGCCAGCATAGCGGTCAGAGCCTGAATGCTGGAGATATTCTCCACAATATTGAGCTCTCCATATTCCCGCAGCAGATCAAAGATAGGAAAGGCTTGGTCATAGCCTTCTGTGAAGCGTAAAAACGGCAGCTTGACGGCTTCCTTTGGCGAGATATCCTTTTTATCCAGCGGGATCAGTTCAGAATCAGCAGCCAAGACGATGCAGGGCTTGCTGGAACTGATCTTGCTCGAGCGGACATGGGGATAATTTTTCAGGAGCTTGTCAGCGGGCTCTATGAAGAAATTGATCAAGACCGTCATCGGGTCATTTTCCACCATCTGCAGATACTGCGCATTATCTAAAGCATGATCAGGCAGGTCGACCTCCAGTCCTTGCCTGAGTAAATATGGCAGGATGACCTCCATGCTGCCATGCCACCAGCCCTTGCAGAGGATCAGCGTCAAGCGGCCAGCGGCGGTATTGAGGTGATCACATTTGGCGCGTTCGATCTTGATCAGGTTCTCGATCTTGTCCGCCTCGATAAATAAGTTTTTGGAGGCCAGAGCAATAGCTTGAGCAGCTTCAGTGAGCTCTATTCCGCGGTAAGTACGCTCCAAAAGTGTGATGCCCCATTCTTTTTCCAGCTTATGCAGAGCGGAGCTGATCGTGGACGGTGCTACGGGGATGGACTCCGCTGCCAAGCGAATGGAATTGAATTGGTATACACGATAGAGATAATTGAGCGTTTCTAATTTGAGCAATCTCTTCAGCCTCCGTTTCGCAGATCCTTTATGAGATCATGATCTTTTACCCAGTAAGATCATGAAAAGTCATCTTAGTTCCTATAAATTTAGTTTTGTCATAGCATACGGCGATAGTTCA
>CABVBB010000043.1 GCA_902496505.1 uncultured Peptococcaceae bacterium | reverse complement strand
GTCAGATCGTACAGCCCTTCCTGACCCTCTAAGAAACGGACATAGGCGCTTAAGCCCTGCATGGCGTCAACGGTGGCATACGAGCTGCTTGACCCAGAATATTCAAAGGCACCTTCCTCATTTTGAAAGTTTAAAAGCGCCATGATGATATTGTTATTATCTTTGATAAAACGTTCATCCGTCAAAGGATCGATCCCCACAGACGCTAATCCCAATAGGGCGCGGCCAGTAGAATCGGCGTTGCTTGTCGGATATGCTGCATTTTGTCCAAAACTGCCATCTTCCTTTTGCAGCTGGCTTAAATAATTGACTGCTTTGTTAATGGCATCTTCTACACCAGCCATATGCCGATAGGCAGCTAATGCCGCTAAAGCATCGCCTGTCACATCAACATTGCTTGACCCCCACGATTCAAAGCCGCCATCTTCTGCCTGTTCCTGTAGAAGTTTCTGAACGACTGCCTCTGCTGTATAGCTTACCGGGGCATAATCTTTTCCCTGCAAAGTTTTTAATATGGCTATACACATCGATGCGTCACACTGCGAAACATCGAAGTTTAATATTTTATCGAGATAATTCTCCCCACCTATGTTTTCTGGCGAATACCCTAACGCATTGACAGACTGTACAATACTGCTCCAAGTGGTAACATAGGTCAGTTTAGCTGAATTCGCTTCAGCATAGTGAGAAACCGCTTCGTAATAAGCTTTGCTTTCTGCACTGTCCATCATTCCCAAACGTGCCGACAAAAAAGCAACTGTACTGCTGTTGATCGATTCGTTATAGCTTTCAAAACCGCCATGTGCTGCTTTCAGCCAGCTTGCAGCGCTGTCCAAAGATGCTCTGGCCGCGGCTGCCATATCGGGCATTTGCTGGATTTCTATGACCATTCCTTTAGACGAAATATTATCTGCTTTAGCCGTTGCCCGTACCGTCACTTTGCCCGGCTGACTGCCTGCTGTTAAGAGACCCTCCGGAGAAAGCGCCGTTCCTTCTGCGCCTGAATAAAGGATCTCCCATTCTAATTCTTGCTCAGTGGCATTTTCTGGCGTGATCGCTGCTGTCAGCTGTCTGCTCTGCCCAGTATAGATCATACCCGGCTGAACAAGGTCAACTTGATCGACCCATACATATCCCGCTAAAGCCTGATCCAGCTTGAGGTCAAGCTTATCCAATGCTGCTTTATCATTTCTCAGCTGATTTGCAACATATTGTCCAACAATACCTGCATCTATTTTCTGGTCAATAGCAGTCAGCAGGCTGTCCGCTTCCTCGCAGACCTTTGTTAAACGCTCGTCTGCTCCTGCCGCCTGACGCACTGCTGCAATTTTTTCCGGCAGGGCGGCCTTCTTGGCAAAGAAATCGAAATCGTCATAGGTCATACCATCGGTCAGAATGGAAAACCTCCACTCGATCGTATCCCCTGCGTTTAACGTATAGCTTCCTACGCCAACGTCAGCCAGCTGACCATTGACATAAAACAGCCAGCCAGGATAGACCTTGTCGGGTATGCCAGTGATCAGCTCTCGGATGCTTTCCTCACTATAGCCGTTGATCTCTGTGATATAAGGCCCCCATGATGAGTCCTGCACTGTCAGCGTCAGTTGCCCCTGCTCTTGGGCTGCCTGCATGGCCTCCAGAGCACTCGCCCCCTGCGGTACAGAGACGCTGATCGTTTCAGCTGCACTGCCATCCACAACGTACGGATCGATCGTAATGCTGACTTCTATCGTCTCCACCGGCGCCTTCAGCGCCATCACTTGCTGGACTTTTGCCTCCGGCAGCAGGCTGTCCGTTTCTGCGGCGGGCGGTTCTTCCTCTGGCGCAGAGGGTCCTGCTGGTGTGATCACTTCCGGCGCAGGCGGCTCTTCCTCTGGTGCGATCGTTTCTGCTTCTGGCAGGGTCGGCCCAGAAGTGGGCGTTTCCTCAGCCGCGTCCTCTTTGGGCGCTGCTTCCTCAACGTCAGATCCTGCCTGCTCAGTGACAGTGGTGTTATCCTGCGGCAGGCTGTCCGCTCCTTCATTAGCCCATACAGTCATGGGCGAAAGCAAATTAAGCAGCATCGCTAAAAGCACCAGCCATGCTGTCCATTTTTTGTGCCCTTTTTTGTTCATGTCCTCTTCCTCCTCTTTTTTCTCTATGTTTAAAGAAAAATCGCTTCGTCATTCTTGCCCTATCCGCACAAAAAAATCCTGCCCTAAAAATGGGCAGGATGATAGACAGGCTCAAGAGAGCACGATCCTTCTGACCCAAGGATGTTGCTAAAGCGCGGCGGCAGGTCTCCTGACTTGGACGTCATCCGCGGCTTTCCCTTCCCATAGATGGCTCTACAGTGGCTTGAAAGCATTGTCTGTCCTTACAGTAGTGGCAGCTGTGTTGGCTTTGCACCAACTTCCCTGTTAGACACCTGACGGTGTACCGCTGCGCTTTTCGGTATTCAGCTGGGTTCATTATACTATAAATCTTATGCTGAGACAGCCTTTTTTATGCCGCTTTGGGCAATTTTTGCCGTCTTTTTTCTGTGCGTCAACTTTTTTACACTGTACAGACCGCTGATTTCGCTTATAATAAAGGGGAAACTTATCCCATTAAGGAGTGATCCTATGTCATTTGCTTATCATATCCCCACCCAGATCTATTTTGGCCCCGGTTCTTTGGAACGATTAGGCGATATCGCTCTGCCTGGCCGCAAGGCGCTGATCGTCACCTCCGCCGGCGGTTCTATGGAAAAATTGGGCTATCTCGACCGCGTCACCAAACTTTTGGCCAAGCAGCAGATCGCAGCTGTCTCCTTCAATAAGATCCTTCCCAATCCCATCAAAGACCACGTCATGGAGGGCGCTGCCCTGGCACAAACCGCTGGCTGCGACATGATCATCGGCTTAGGCGGCGGCAGCAGCATTGATTCTGCCAAAAGCATCGCCGTCATGGCGACTAATCCCGGCGACTATTGGGATTATATCAAAGGCGGCAGCGGCAAAAACCAACCGTTGGTCAATCCTCCGCTGCCCATCATTGCCATCACCACCACCGCTGGCACTGGTACCGAGGCTGATCCCTGGACCGTCATTACCAAACCAGAGACCGCCGAAAAGATCGGCTTTGGCAATGAGCAGACCTTCCCCGCCATCTCCATCGTCGATCCTGAGCTGATGCTCAGCATTCCCCCCGCGCTCACCGCTTATCAAGGCTTTGACGCGCTGTTCCACGCAATGGAGGGCTACATCGCCGAATGCGCCAATCCTGTCAGCGACCTCTACGCGCTCAAAGCCATCGAGCTGGTGGCCCAGTATCTGCCCGCAGCTGTCGCTGACGGACAAAACTTGGAAGCCCGCACCCAGCTGGCCTTAGCCAACACCTTGGCCGGTATGGTCGAATCCGCTTCCAGCTGCACCTCCGAACACGCACTGGAACATGCCTTGAGCGGCAAACATCCCGACCTGCCTCACGGCGCAGGACTCATCATGCTCTCCGCCAGCTATTTTGAATTCTTCGCGGACAAACTATCCGCCCGCTTCCTGGATATGGCCCGCGCCCTGGGCGCAGCCGACGCCACCGATCCCCTTGAATGCGTCCGCCGCTTGATCCAGCTGCAAAAAGACTGCGGCGTGGACACACTCAAAATGAGCGATTACGGCATCGATCCCGAGCATTTTGACGATTACGCCATCAACGCTATCCAAACCATGGGCGGCCTCTTCGCCGTCGACCGCTACAAACTGGACTTCGACGAAGTCATCTACATTTTGCAGCAGTCTTATCGCTAGGAAATACACCAAAAAGACGCAGTCAGCTGACTGCGTCTCTTTGTGCTGCATACTATTCCAGTATCTGATAGATCGGCGCGCCTTCGCACTCTCTAGGCATCCGTGTGCCTAACAAAGTCGCCATGGTCGGCACGACATCGATGTGGTGGATGGTGCGCTCGGTCAGGCAGCCTTTCTTGATGCCTGGGCCGGCCGCCAGGAAGATGGAACGTACGGAGGTGCCGCAGACACCGTCGATGGTGCTCAGCGAATCGCCGTGGTCACTGACGAATTTTTCCGCGCTGTAGAAAATGATATCGCCTGCATGAGGACCGCCCATACCGAAGACAACGGCGTCTTTGTTGCGCACCGCCAAGTAGACGATGCGGTGACCGGTCTTCTCATCACGCAGACCATAGAGATCGGTCATGATCTGCTCTTCCAATTCATAGGCCTCCTCAGGATCGACGATGCCCTGAGGCTCCCGCCCCTTGAGATTGAGCCAGACCTCGCCCATGCGCCAAATGACCGCTTTGGTCTTGCTCCAGTCGATCTCCGGCAGATCACGGCCTGCTTCATCTTTTTTGAGGACGGTGTAGCCCAGCTTGACCATGGTGACGCCATCCACTGCCGGGGTCATGGCGATAGGGGAGGCTTGCTCTGCCGGACAGGCCTGGCCATGGTCCGCGACGACCAAAATAGTCCAGCCTTCATCGATCAAGGGCAAAAATTCACCGATATAACGGTCCGCCTGTACCATGACCTCCTGATACAGCCGCTGGATCGTTTCCGCAGGCAGCTTGCTGCCATTTTGCAGATACTGCACCAACATATGTCCCTGTAAGTCCACACTGTGAAAATGGGAGAAGACAACGTCGAGATCATACGCGCGGATCAAATAATTGATGGCCCCTGCCTGCCACTGGGCGGCAGCATCCCACGTACGGCGCATACAATCTGCCAGCAGTTTTTCATCATGGCCGCCTGCCAAAGCCACTGGCTGCGGATAGCCTACATGCTCGATGATCTCCGGCAGCAGCGCCTTGGGATGCCAAAGCGCATCATTGTGGAAATCCATGCCCGCAGAGATCCAAATTTTTAAAAGCGAGCCGTCCTCTGCCATTTCTAATATGCGCATATTGCGGCTGACTGGAATTTTCTCCTCATGCTTATCCACTGCCTCGTCGATGATATCCTGAGCATAGACGTTGTTTTTGAGCGTGGCCAAAGGTTCAACGCTCTTTTTATTTTTGTAGATCTGCAAGGTATCATAGATCCCCTCTGCATTTTTGAGGATCAGGCAAGGGCGGTGGATCAATCCTTGGGAAAGCAGCAGCACACATTCCTTCGCATCCTCAGGTGCGTTCAGCCAGCCGCTGGCAGCTTTGATCGGTGAATAAGCGATGCCAATGGGGATATTGGCAAAGTCCGTCTTGGGACTGTCGGGCATCTTGACGGCACGCACCACATCCGATCCTACGAATTCGGCCATCGTGTCGTGCAGCTCGCCTTCTTCAAATTCCATGCCGGAAATATAGCAGGGGATATCGGTATTGACGCCGGCCTTGGGCCGATAGAGCACCTCAGGCGTGCTCTCACTGGCGATCAATAAGCCTTCTTCGTCGACCTCTGCATTGCCCATATTGACGCCCTCCGGCTGAGTGCCATCCACGACCATCAGGTTGGGGCTGTCTGAAGAGGGCGGCCAAGAGGAGCCTGGCCAATGCCAGACCAGCGTCTTAAGCCCTGCTTCGACGGTCACATTCCAATACTGCTCGGCTTGACAATTCCGCGAGTCAAAATTATACACCGCATCGCCGATATTGTCCCCGCGTTTAAAAAAGTCGGTCACACCATGCACATAAGGTGATGCACCCGTCGCCAAAGTCGTCCACATGGGCGGCGTCACTGTGGGATGACCGCCGATCATTTCATAATGGACATTGGCCGCGCCCATCGCCAGCAGCTTGCTGACATTGGGCATCAGGCCCTGTTCTGCATATGTCTTGGTCAAGCGCGCATCCATCGCGTCGATACCCAAAACCAAAATTTTTCTTTTCTCCATAAAGCATTCTCCTTTTTGTCGCTGATCTTAGAAGAGTATTTGCAAATAGAAATAGCTGACGATAGCCACCAAGAAACCTGTCAAGAGGAAACCCACGCCATATTTCATCACGCCTGAGCTGGTCGCCCACGGATGAGCATGCGTCAAGGCGGCGTAACCGCTGGCTGCCGGCAGTACGATAGCGATATGCGCGGCGTAAATGGTGATGATGGCCGAAATGATCGGATCAAAATCCATCGCCGTGGCCAGCGCATAGATCATCGGCAGGAACATGTAGCAAGCCACCACATTAGCCATAAACTGCGTCAAGACCATCGATGCCACTGCCAAAATGATCGAGATGACAAAGGGACTCAAATGGCTGGCGATCGGCTGCAAGATCGCTAAAAAGAATGCCGAGATGCCCGCATCAGCCGAGGACATATAGCTGCCCATGGGGATGACGAAAGCACAGATGAGCAAAATATCCATCTTGACGCCGTGGGCAAAGGTATGACTCAGATCCCACACCTTTTCACCATCCACTGTGATAAACATCAGCGGCACCATGACAAAAGCGATCAAGCCTGGCATACCTAACTGACTGATGACGATGCGCAGCGTATTAGTCGCTGGCAGAACAGTAGACAATACGATCAAGATCATAAAGATCATGACGTCCAAGGCCACGATCTTGGCCTTTTTGGTCAGCACCAGATTTTCCGCGGGAATGCTCTTGGGATCAAAATTCTTGAGCAGACTCACATCTGGTCGGAACACCCAGCGCAGTATCGCCCAAAAGACGATCAAGGTCAAAAAGCCGATCGGGAAGGAAAAGGCCATGTAGGTGGCATAGGGCACGCTGATATCCATGATGCCTTTTACGCCGCTGAGCAGGATGACCACGATGCCGCCGTAAGGCAGGAGCATATAGCCGCACATACTGCCGCAGGTGATGGCCGTGATCAGCATCGTAGAAACCTTATCCCCTTTTGTGTAACCGCACGTTTCACAAATCCCGACAACGATCCCCCAGAATAAAAACAGCACCAGAAAAACATTGAGACATACCGCCGTGCAGACTGCCGCGGCAAACATCAACACAAAGATCAAGATCCACGGCCGGCCGCTGACAAAATCCCGACTGATCAGCCAGTTGGCAATAAACGTGATCAGACCTGATTCCTCTAACAGCACGCTCATCATCAGAATGAACATCAAAAACAGGATCAAATAGTTGCCGAAAGAAGCGGCCAACAGCGATTCATACGTGCAGGCGCCTGTAAACGGCAGCAGACAAAAGGCGATGATGGTCGGCCAGAAAAATTCAACGAACGTCCAGCCGTAGCAGCACGATAGGATCAATCCGATCAGCTTCATGCCCATCGGCGTTAAGGTCGGATGCAGCGGCGGGAAAAGCCAGAAGAATATAATTATTGCAGCAATAGCGAGAAAATGTTTGCTTTGTTTATGAAATCCTATTGTCGCCATATGATTCCCTCCATATCGAATAAAATTGGTAATATGCGTTCATCTCTGCTGATCTATCACGAATCCAAGCCTTGCGGCTGCCCGCTCTCGTTGACCGAGCAGCCGCTCTTGGCTTGATCATTTCTCCATGATCTGATAGATCGGCGCGCCCTCGCATTCATTAGGCATACGCACGCCTAGCAACGCCGCTGCCGTCGGTGCTACATCGACCTCTCTGATCCAGCGGGTCGTTGTGAAGCCCTGTTTGATGCCCTTGCCTGCGGCGATAAAGATCGGTGATACCGACGTCTCTCCACAGCCATAGGTGGTCGAAAGCGAATCCACGTGATCGTAATTGTAACCCTCCGCATTGAAATAGATGATGTCGCCGCATTCCGGGCCGCCCATCCCCAAGATGACGGCATCTTTGTTGCGCAGCGCCATAGCAATGATGCGTTTGCCGCTCTCAGGATGCTTATAGCCATAGAGCGCGGTCATGATCTCTTCCTCCAACTCATACTTATCCGCTGGATCGACGATACCGTGCGGATCTCTGCCCTTGAGATTGATATAGATGTGATTGCCGCGGATAGCGATGGCCTTGGTCTGCTCCCAATCGATCTCATAGAGCTCCTTGCCGTCTGCATCTGTCTTGATCGTCGTAAAGCCCAATTCCTGCATGACGCGCACGTTTACGCCTGTATCATCGCCGATGCCCAGCGGCTTATATTCCGGACAGATCTGCCCATGGTCGGACACGATCATGATCGTCCAGCCTTCATCCAACAGCGGCAGGTATTGGGCGATATAGCGGTCGGTCTGCGCATACAGTGCCCGAATGATCTCCTGTACATCGTCCTCACTGAGCGGCACATCGGCCTTTTTCTTGATATGCTTCCAAATAGCGTGACCGAAGCAGTCCACATTATGATAATGGCTGAACACTGCTTCATAGCCTTTTTCGTGGATCAAATACTTTATCGCTGCTGCCTGCCAATCGCCCACAGCTTCCCAGCTGGCCAGCATGCAGTCCAAAAGCAGCTGCTTGTTCGGTCCGCAGGCCGTGACCCCGGTGCTCAGATAACCAAAGCGCTGGATCAGCTCACGATAGAGTTCCTTCGGCTGCCACAGCACATCATTGGCAATATCCAAGCCGTCTGACACCCACATTTTCAAATATGTGCCGTCCTCTGCCAATTCCAAAATGCGCATATCGCGGCTGACCTGATACGTCTTCTCCTCCTTTATGGCTTCATCCAGCAGCTGCTTCTCATAGACGCCCTTACGCAGCGTGTAAAGCGGTTCAGCGGCTTTTTTGGAACGATACACCGCTACCCGATCATAGACGTCCTCCGCATTTTTGAGGATCAAGGCCGGCCGTCTGACCAGCCCCTGCGAAAACAGCAAAGTGAATTCCCGAGCATCCTCTGGTGCATTTACCCAGCCAGACGCTGGCTTGATCGGCGAGGCGACGCCGTTGTAAGGCGTCTGCGAAAGCCCCGCTTCGCCGTCTGCTTCCGTCAAGATGATATTGTGCACAGGTTCTGTGGTCACGGCCAGCTTCTCCAAGATCGCCACATTGATCTCATCCATTTGCTTCAGGTCATCGATCACGCAGGGGATGTGGCCGTCGCTGGACAATTTTTCTTTGTAGATCACATCTGTCGTTTCTGTGCTGGCGACCTCGATGAACATGCTGTCCATTTTAGCGATGCCGCTGTTGGGCGTGCCAGGCGAAGTGCCGTCAACGACCGAGAGGTTGCTATTATCCGAGGTCGGCGGCCAAGAAGAGCCCGGCCACTGCCAAACGATCGTTTTTTTGCCTGCCTCAGCCAAAACATTCCACAAAGGTTCCGCCTGGCAGTTTCTCGAATCTAAATTATATTCCAAATAATCCAGATCGCGCGGTGACTGCCGGAAAAAACACGTGATGCCGTGCGTGATCGGATACGCCCCAGTCGCCAAGGTCGTCCACATCGGCGGCGTCACTGTCGGATGCCCACCCAACATCACCAGATCCTCTCTGGCTGCGCCTCTGGCAATAAACTTTTCCAAATTGGGCATTAGGCCCTCTGCCAACATTTTTTTGGTGATACGCGGGTCCATGCCATCGATGCCTAAGAGCATCACTTTATCTGCTTTTGCTTCATAACTCATACTTCCTGCCCCTTTCTGATCCATTCCTGCAAGTCATGTGAAGGTATAGCAGCAGCGTCCTGCTGATCAAGCATAGCTATGTTTTATTGCTTATATCATATATTGAT
>CABVBB010000042.1 GCA_902496505.1 uncultured Peptococcaceae bacterium | reverse complement strand
TTGATACAGTTGCCCGTATACACGCTTTCCAGGCGTGCTCCTTCGACCGCTCGGACATCTCTCCAAGTGCTTTCAGCAATAGCTATTGTATCATCCTGGTGGGATGAAGTCAAGCAAAATTTGCAGAGATTTTGAGCGGATCGGGCAAAAATGATGTGATATTTGGTTATTCTTGTTCTAATTCGGGGAAGGGTATGACGGGCTGTGGTTGAGCGGGGTGGTCGGCGAGCATTTTTTCCATCCAGATCATGTCGTACCACTGGCCTTGCTTGAAGCCGCAGTTGGTGAAGTGGGCGACCGTTTTGTAGCCTAGGCGTTCGTGGAAGGCGACGCTGGCGGGATTGGGGTAGGCGATGCAGGCGTTGACATTGAGGATGTGCTGGCGGCGTAGGGTATCCTCCAGCGCTTGGTAGAGCGTGCGGCCTACGCCTTGGCCGTGGGTGTCTTCGCGGACGTAGATGGAGGTCTCTACGGCCCAGTCGTAAGCGGCGCGTTCTTTGAAGGCGGAGGCATAAGCATAGCCTAAAATTTCGCCGTCGCTTTCGGCGACGAGGTAAGGGTAGCGCTTGAGGGTATTGCGGATACGGGCGGTGAACTCGTGCAGGGAGGGCACGTCGTATTCAAAGGTGACGGCAGTATGCAGCACATAGGGCGCATAGATGGCCAAAAGCTGCGGTGCGTCGGCTTCTACAGCCGGACGGATAGTAAGCGTAGAATGCATAAAGCAGGACTCCTTATTGGGCTCAGAAAGGCGAGAATAGCGTTTGGCGCCACGACCTCACGACCATGCAGGTCGCCTTAGTTTAAATGATTTGAGGCGCTTAGAGCGGTAACTAGTCTCGTTTCTTTGAGCATGATTCGTTTATAAGCTGCGCGTTCGTCTTGAGCGAGGATCATTATCGCCTAAGCGAGGGGCAGGAGGATGAAGACTGCCAGTGCCCAGAGGGCGTGGCAGATGATGCAGGAAACGATGTGGTGCTGTTTGAGGTACATCCAGCCCCAGATGAGGCCGCTGACGAGGGCGGCTAATACCAGGAGGGGATTGAGGGAGACGACGTGCACCAGGGCGTAAAGCACGGCGGCCAGCAGCCAGCCTTTGGTGGTGCCTAGGGACTGGGTGATGCCGCGTTGCACGAAGCCGCGCCAGAAAATCTCTTCGCAGGGGCTGGTGATGAGCAGAAGGACCGGGATGATCAAATAGATCGGTGCGGTCCCTTTGAGCGCGTAGAGCGCGGTCAGATGCTCGGTCAGTCCTAAGCCTGCGAATAAGGGCAGACGAAGCAGCCAGGCGGCGACCCAAAAGAGGATATAGAGACCGATGGCTGCGCCTAGACCGATAAGCAGCGTTTCCAGATCGATGTGGCGTTTTTCAATGGTATTGCCGCCAAGGAGCACAGCCAGACCGGCTAAGACCAGTGTGGTGATGCTGATGCACAACCAGAAATTGAGCGGCTGGAGCAGAAAGGTGACAGCCAGGAGTATGGCAGCGATGACGAGACAAAAGATCAGCTGCAGCGGATTGATGGCGATGCCGACGAAATCATCCTGGAGCGCGTAGCCGGTGCAGGTGGTCACCTGCTGATAGCGGCGCTGGACGTCGGTGTTGGTGAGTTTTGCTTTCATGTGGGGCGAGCCTCCTAAATGTTTTCGATTTGCCAGTTGATCTCTTCTTTGCCCAGCTCGCGCAGGATGGCATTGCATTTGGAAAACGGCTTGCTGCCGAAAAAGCCATTGCTGGCAGAAAGGGGGCTGGGATGAGCGGATTCGATGATGTAGTGCCAAGGATGGGTGATGTATTTTTTCTTGGAACGAGCGTTGCCGCCCCAGAGGATGAAGATCACGGGGTCTTCGCGGTCGTTGAGCACTTGGATGACCTTGTCGGTGAACTGCTGCCAGCCGATCTTGGAATGGCTGTTGGCTTGTCCGGCCACGACAGTGAGGGAAGCATTGAGCAAAAGTACCCCTTGGTCGGCCCAGGATTTGAGGTAGCCGTTATTGGGAATGTAGCAGCCCAGATCATCGTGCAGTTCTTGGTAAATATTTTGCAGAGACGGCGGGATACGGACGCCCGGCTGTACGGAAAAACTCAGCCCGTGCGCCTGCTTGGGACCATGGTAAGGGTCTTGGCCTAAAATGACTGCCTTGACATCTTTGTACGCGGTGTAGTGCAGGGCGTTGAAGATATCGTACATATCGGGATAAACTGTTTTGGTGTGGTATTCACTGAGCAAGAATTGGCGCAGCTTGAGATAGTATTCTTTTTGGAATTCGTCGTTTAGTAGATCTGCCCAGTCGTTTTTCAAGATATCGGCCATGAGCAGCGCACCTCCTAATGATGCCCTTTTGTGAGCGGCATAATGTTTTAAATATACTATATCAATTTGTCGCGGCAAGCGCAACCCCGAGAGCACAAAAAAGCGTTCCCTCGGCTTGTGGAGGGAACGCTGGGACTCAGGCTTTTTTGCTGGCTTTGATCAGCGGCGTGTGGTCATCGCCGGGCAAAAATCCGAGGACCTCGATCTGTTCAAAGCCGCCGTCTTGGAGCGCCTGGAGCTCGTGACTCAGGGTGAGCGGTGTATCAAAATGGACAAAGACCTGCTCTCCCAGGCCATCGCGCTGCCGTCTGCGGGCGCATTCCGCAAAGGCCAGTTCTTCGATAGCCGGGGACGTGGCGATATAGTCGCATTCCAGAAAGACTCCGCCGGGCTTGAGGGTGTGGTAGAGCTTTTGAAAAAGCGCAGTCTTTTGGGCGAGGGTAAAGTGGTGCAGCGTCTCAAAGGCTACGACGGCATCGAAGCATTGGCTGCCTAGGGCACACTGGAAATAATCTGCTTGGCGCAGCGTCAGGGCCTTGTCACCGTGCTTTTGGCGCAGCTTGGCCAGCATGGCCGGCGAGAGATCGATGCCGGTGACGGCTAGCGTCTGGAAACGCTGGAAGATCGCGTCTAGCTCGAGCCCGCTGCCGCAGCCGATGTCTAAGAGGCTCTCGATGCCCTCTGGAAGCTGCTCGGCCATCCACTGATAATGCGCCTGCCACGGGGCCATATGCGCTTCGTAATCACCAATGCGGGCGTCAAAAAATCCCGCCATCGTTTCCAGCGGTTCTTCGCTGGTTTCTACTAGCCATTGTTGAAGCTCGCGAAAGTTTTGGTCCATGTGGACTCCCTCCTGTTCGGATCGATTTGCTGCCAATATAGCATACGCCGCGATGACGGACAAGAGCGTTTAGTGCGCAAAAAAGCGGCAGACCGAAGTCTGCCGCGCTGAGCCATATGCGGTTAGAGATTCAATTTGTTTCTCATCAGCCAGTTGGTGCCAAAGAACATGATGACAGCCTGGATGGCGGATTCCAAAAGGGGGATCCAAAAGGCGGAGGTCATGGCTTCAAAGCTGTCCATATAGCTGAAATCGAACATGAGGTTATTGAAGGGCAGCAGGGAGAAAACGGTGCTGAAAGCCCAGCCGATGAGGAAGAAGGCGATAAAGGAGACGATGATCTGATGACGGCTGAAAACTTGCAGCTGGCCGATCATCATTGCCAGGTAGGCCATCAGGACGGTGACGATGATGGAGATGAAGCCGCCCAAGAAGATCTGGAAGACAAAGGTGACTGCCGAAGGATAAGCGAGCAGAGAATCCCACATCTCATTAAAAACATAAAGGATCTGATTCCAGGAAATATCGCCTACAAAGAAAACAGGAATGAAGAAAGTCAGGATAAAGGACAAAGCGCCGATGATGCTGCTGGCGATGGTCCAAAGCATAGCAGCCAATAGTTTGCTGCCCAAAAGGGTGGTCGAGGAGACGGGCAGAGTGAACATCAAAAAGCCTTCGTCACCTAAAAGGTTTTTGTAAAAGCGCTGGATGATGCTGACGACGGTCAAAACGCCCATAGCCACCAGGAGCGCAAAGAGCAGCAGATAGAGGATGCCGAAGAACAGATTCATTCTGTCAGAGTTCATAAAGGCGTCAGCCTGCGTCGCCAAAAACAAGCCGCAGACCAAAGACAGGATCAAAATGCCGGCATAAAGCGGCAGCAGTGTCCGCGCGGACGCTTTGAGTTCGTATTTCAACAGTTTCCCTAACATTTGTATACCTCCCTGAACAGACCGTCGATGGAATTATTGTACTGGGCGCGGATATCATCCACATTGCCCTGCAGATCGATCTGGCCGTTTTTGATGAATAAGACCTGCTCGAAGATCTTTTCGACATCTGTGATCAAATGGGTGGAGAGCAAGATCGTGCTGTCCTCACCGTAATTATTGAGTATGGTGCGCAGGATGTAGTCGCGCGCTGCTGGGTCGACGCCGGCGATAGGCTCATCTAAGAGATAAAGCTGGGCTTTGCGGGCCATGACCAAGATCAGCTGCACCTTTTCCAGCGTGCCCTTAGAAAGCGATTTGAGCGGTGCAGAACCGTCGATCTGGAGGCTCTTTAGCATATCCTCCGCTTTGACGCGGTCAAAATCAGCGTAAAAATCGCCAAACATATCGAAAGTGTCCCGCACTTTCATCCAGTTGTTGAGATACGTGCGGTCCGGCAGGAAGGAGATGGCCTTCTTGCTCTCGATGCCCGGCGCTGCGCCATTGATGAGAACAGTGCCGCTAGTAGGCTGGATCAGTCCGTTGATCAGCTTCATGATGGTCGTCTTGCCGCTGCCGTTGGGGCCGAGGAGGCCGACGATCTTGCCGCGCTCCAGGGTAAAATTGACATTGCTCAGAGCCTGCTTATTGCCGTAGCTCTTGGTGACATTGGTGAACTCAAGTAGTGGTGTTGACATTGGCTTTCCCCTCCAAAAAAGTTTTGATAAGCTCGATGATCTCGTTATTGCTGTAGCCCATGCTGCTCAGCGCCTTGACCAAAGCGTCCAGATGCTCGTTGGCCATCTTCTGGCGCAGCGATTGGATACGATCGGTCTCGATGGTGACGAAGCGGCCGCTGGTGCGCTGACTGAACACGAGATTTTCCCGCTCCAGCTCGCTCAGTGCTTTCTGCATCGTATTAGGGTTGACCTCATAATGCATAGCCAGATCGCGCACAGAGGCCAGTTTTTCGCCTGGCTGCAGCTGACCGGAGACGATTTGCAGCTTGATATCGTTCATCAGCTGCAGGTAAATAGGGACGGATGAATTAAAGTCCATGGGTGCTCCTCCTTGTCAGTATTATTGTATTAACCTTCTAGTACAATAATACTATAGGACAAAGGATTTGTAAAGCCCTAATTCAAAAAAAACCAAAAAAAAAGAACCGCCTGCTCAGCGGTTCAAAAGAGAGCTGATCTGGGGACCAGCAGGAGATGCGTACTTTTATACATGATTGACCAATAGGGGCTGTTCCTGGCCTTCAAATGTCAGGACAACATTACCGGTAAGTACATCTACATAGCTAAAGGACAATTTGCGGCTAGCCGTCGCATCAGTGACGTTGACGACGAACAAATTGGGGTATGTGCTTTCTAAAACGCCGGTATGTTCAACGATTTTTTTGCGCCCGCTGTTGGCTTTCAAACTGACGCCCTGGCCCAGGTGTGTATTGAGATCGGCCTTGAGATCGGCAATACCTTGTTTCGTAGACAAATGACCACCCTCTCTCTAAAAGATATGTCTATTATAGCGCATGAAAGAACCTCTTGTCAAATAAAAATTTTATTATACAAGACAATATGCCGCTTGTCAATAAGGAATTTTGCGATTTGGCCAGAGAATTTACAGGCTGTTCGAAGAAACGCCTTGCTCCAAATTTTTTTTAGGGCAGACGGCCGCTGCCCCCGCTTCTCTGGTAGTTCCGTCTGGCCTCAGCGCAGCCTATAATAAAGGCAGAAAGCAAGACAACTACCACGTTTTGAGAGGAGCAATGCGATATGCAGAAAGGTTATGGCGCAGCCAAACGGGTGATGATGGTGGGCATCGACGGGATGGATCCCCTCTATACCCGCAAATTATTAGCAGAGGGGAAACTCCCCAACATCCAGAAATTTTTAGACCGCGGCACAACGACGAAGGATATGGGGATGATGGGCGTACTGCCCGCCTATACGCCGCCAAGCTGGTGCACATTAGCGACTGGCGCTTGGCCGGGCACTCACGGCATCACCGATTTTTGGAATCACAAGAGCGGGGACGCGCTGAATAAATTGAGCCTGGGCTTCAACTCCAAGCTGTGCAAGGTGCCCTATGCCTGGGATACCTTTGCCGCCAACGGTAAAAAAACGATCGTTTACGGCTGGCCCACTTCCTGGCCGCCGCGCAGTGAGGATATCCTCATGATCGATGGTTCCGGCGTGCATCCCTTCTTGGCCAATAAGGTCGACTATGAAAAATTCATCGAGTGCCAAAAAGGCGATTTCCCTGTGAAGATCGTGCCGCATGACAACAATGACAGCGGCGCTGAATGCTTCGTCACCGAAGAAGTGGATGAACTGGAATTCAAGCCCATCATGCCCGGCGAGAGAACGCAGATCATCGGCGAGACCGGCGGTGAGGATGATAATATCGGCGGCAAATATGACTGGATCCAAGCGCCGATCAAACCAGCCTCTGGCTGGGCCAATGCTCCAGAGGGCGCTTTAGAAAGCGTCATCGTCATCAATACCGGCCGCACTAGACGGTATCTGTTGATCACTGCAGACGACGGGAAGATCTATGACCGCGTCCAGCTCTATACGGATAAGACGCAGCAGAAACTTTTGGGTGAGACCACGACCGGCGGCTGGATGGACAACGTCATCGATGAATTTGAGATGGGCGGCCAGAAACAGGAAGTGGGCTACCATATCAAATTGGCTGCCCTAGCCGAGGATGGCAGCAGCCTGAGCATGTATTACAGCTACGCTTTGCAGCGCGGCGATGACAAATATGTGCAGCCAGCGGGGCTCAAAAAAGAATTGTACGATCGCTTCGGCACACCGCTGCTTTTATCCAATATGTCCCACGAAGATGTGGACAAAATGGCGATCATGGCCGAGTGCGGTGAAAAAGCCTTCAAATGGAGCATGGACACCATCGATTATCTGCTGGAGAATTATCCTTGGGATGCCGCTTTCCACGGGCTGCACATCATTGATTTCGCCAACCATCTCTACCTCGATCACACGCTGCCCCAATTCCCGAATCACCAATTCAACATAGACTGCCTGGATCGCTTCTATGCGATCGCCGATGAATACGTTGGCCGGATGCTCAAGTGGCTGGATGAAGACGTCTCCATCATCATCGTTTCCGACCATGGCGGCTTAGTCAAATACCCTGACTACGATACGCCTAAGATCGGCGATGCCTGGGGCCTCAACGTCGGCTTGATGGAAGAATTGGGTTATACCAAGACCAAAGTGGTCAACGGTCAGCTGGAAGTGGATTGGTCCCAGACGACAGCGATCGCTCAGCGCAGCAGCTATATCTATGTCAACCTCAAAGGCCGCGATCCCGAAGGCATCGTGGAGCCAGAGGAGATGGACGAACTGGTGACCAAGATCATCAGCGACCTGTATGCTTACCGTGATCCCGTACACGGCGAACGGGTCATCAGCATGGCCATGCGCCGCAGTGAAATGGCTGTCCTGGGCTTAAATGACGCCTCCTCGGAAGCAGTGGGTGATATCTTCTTCATGCTGGAGCCCAAATTCACCCGCGATCAGGGCAACTCTTTCAGCAACTGCGAAATTTTGGGCACCTCGCTCAAATGCCTGTTCATGATGGCCGGAAACGGCATTAAGGAAGGCTACATCATTCCCCGCGATGTGCAAGAGGTCGATGTGACACCGACCCTCTGCCACCTCTATGGCATGGAGATGCCCGACGGCGTCGAAGGCGGCGTGCTCTATCAGGCGCTCAAATAAAAGGGAGGCAGGCTTCTTTTCCAGCAGGCGATCTTGTGCTACACTAAGGCTAGAGCACAGAGAGACGGAGGGATAGGTCATGCGCAGTGAGCAGGTGAAATATTTTTTGGAAGCAGCGGCTTGCGGGTCCATGTCCGAGGTGGCGGATAAAAATTTTTTGACGCAGCCAGCCGTGAGCGCAGCTATTACCAAATTAGAGGAGGAGCTGGGCGTGGCGCTCATCGACCGCACCAATCACGGCGTGTCTCTCACAGAGGCGGGCGTCAAGGCGCAGGCAGTCTTTATGGGCATGGCCGAACAGCTGGGGGCGCTCAAAAAGGAGCTTACGCGCTACGCTGAGCGCCAGATCCATTTGGAGGAGGGCGCTATCGAGCTGGCGACGACTTTGGAGCTCAGCAGTACGCTGGTGGACGGCGCCATGCGTCAGTTTTACCAGAGCTATCCCAACTGCATCTTTTCCATCCGCGAATATGATTTTATGGATATTTTGACCATCGTAGGCAAGGGACGGTGTCCGGTAGGAGTATTCTGCATCCTCGATGAGGTGCTGGCTGAGGAGAGCGTACAAAGTCAGCTGGCGCATTTTGGACTCACTGTAGAGAAGCTGGGCAGTGACCGCTTGATGGTGGGCGTGCGGGCCGACAGCCCCCTGGCCCAAAAGGAGAGCCTGCCGCTTAAGCAGGTGCTCCGCTATCCTTTGGTCATTTACAATTCCTCGCTGGAAGCGTGCTGGCACGATCGGTTCCTGGCCCGCTATCCTCATACCAAGGTGATCAAGACCAACCGTGCTGCTTACCTCACGGAGCTCGTTCAGCAAAAGGGCTATTTGGTCTTCATCTTGAATGGCAGCAGTATGCGGCATTCGCCGGGTTTTTCAGCAGGGCTGACGCTGGTGCCGATCAAAGAGCCGCTCAAAGTCACCATCGGTCTGCTCAAACGCCGCGAGCCGCTGGATGATCCGCTGACGGAAGCCTTCATCACCCAGCTCAAAGCGCAGCTGCAACAATAGCAAAAAGCCATTTGCTCTCGAGGCAAATGGCTTTTTTGGTCTCTAGGGCAGCGGATAGATCTGACTGCCGATCTTGATGCTCTGTATTTGCTCCAGATCCATGATCTCGCCGAAGGTGCAGGTGATGGTCATGTGCTCGCCTTCTATAGAATTGCCGGAGGAATAGAAGGGGATGGGGATCTCGGTGCCGTCTTTTTGGAGGAAGGTCGCCTGCTCCAGCAGGTAGAGACTGGCGTCAGGCAGATCGAAGTTCGGCGTCTGGTCAAAGGCGGCGATGCCGGGGCCTTTGGCGGTAACAGACAGTGACAGTGGGGAGAGGGTGAGTTCGGTGAGACGGTCATCTGGACCGTAGAGGTCAAAGGGCGCATCGATGGCGCGGGAGCGGGAAACGTCGGTGTAATCCAGCGTCCAGTCAAACTGCCAATCCCCTTCAGCAACGGGGACATAATCCCTATCGGGGATGGAGTAGCGGCGCAGATCAGCTAGTTTGAGGCTGGCTTTAGTGCCGACCAATGATTCGGAAGCGTTGATATCAAAGATCAGCGAAAAATGATTGGGCCGCTGGGCGTCGGGGATGGCCGTATAACCATAGCCTAGGCCGAAGTGTTCGCCGTCAGTGCCGACGATGCTGAGCAGATTGTCCGAAAAGCTGTAGGAATCGTCGTAGACGGCGTCATCTGGCCCTTCGACATCCAAGACGATGTAGACGCCGTATTTGTCGCCCAGCACCTGATTTAAGGTGACGGTGACGTCGCCTGCGGTCTTGGCTTGGCCGATGGCTGTACCAGCGGG
>CABVBB010000041.1 GCA_902496505.1 uncultured Peptococcaceae bacterium | reverse complement strand
TACCAATGAAGTCCGCATGTTTCTTACCATAACCGTCTGCGGCATCTTATTGTTTGCTTTTGAGATCACGGATAATATCGTACCGTCTCTTTTATTGCCTGCGGCTTATGTGATGACCAAGCTGGCGCCTGGGGCAGTGGTGTTCAACTTTTGGACAGGCGATCTGCCTTGGATGATCATCGGCGCATTTATTATCGTTAATATTGTCGATCGGATCGGACTTTTAAAAAGAGTAGCCTATTTTATTTTGATCAAGACAGGCGGTTCCTATAAAGGGGTATTGTATGGGCTGATGATCGCGGGCATCCTCATGAATCTGGCTATTCCGGGAATGGTCTATATTCCTTTGATCGCCTTGGCTTTTGGTATCTGCGTTGCCTTGAAGCTGGAAAATACAAAGGCCGGCACGGGCATCATGCTGGCCAGTGCTATGGGGGCTATCCTGCCAGCCTTTATCGTCTATTCACCCAATCTGATCGGGGTGATGATCAATATCACAAAAACAACCTTTGGTGTCGACTTGTCTTATTCACAAAGCCTTTTTTATAATGCTATTTTTTATCCTTGGTGCTTTTTGATGATCTTCGTGGTCAGTAAAATGTTTAAATCGGATGTGGATTTTCAAGGCAAGGCCTATTTTAAACAGGAGTATAATGCTTTAGGAAAAATGTCAGCAGCTGAGTGGAAAGCAGCTGTAGTGGTCATCCTCTTAGTCGTATACCTGGTGACGAATGACTGGCACAAATTAGGCATGGGCTGGGGCTTTGTCATCGCGGCCTGCCTGTTTTATCTGCCAGGCATAAAGATCGGTGAGAAAGAGGATGTTCAAAAGGTCAATCTAGGCTTGATCCTTTTTGTCGGGGCTTGCATGAGCATTGGCCAAGTGGCTGTGCTGGTCGGCATGGGCGAGATCATCTCCAGATTGGTCATGCCTTTCATGCAGAACTGTGGCCCAGTGGCTTTGATGGCAATGGTGTGGGGGCTTTCTACGGGCTTCAACTTCCTGCTGACGCCTTACGCGGAGATGGCGACACTCACAGTGCCTATCGTGCAGATCACCACCGACATGGGCATCAACCCTTATCCAGTGATCTTATCGTTCTATCAGGGCTTGGATCAGGTGGCCATGCCGTATGAATCGTTCCCCTATCTTTATTTATTTGCTTTCGGGATCGTGGCCATGAAGGATTTCATGAAATTTTTCGGAACGAAACTGGTCTTGAATCTCCTCTATATCCTTTGTCTGGCGGTCCCTTATTGGATGCTGATCGGTCTTTTGTAAGGCTTACATCATAGGCTGGATGGCGCGCAGCAATTGGATCATCTGCGCGATGATCGGTTCATTGCTTTGATCGGGCGCGGTCAGGCAGTAGATCTGCGTGGAAAAATCTTCTTTGATCGGGATGGTCACGATATCATCCAAATAAAATTGCAGGCTGGGGTTGCGCAGCACGAGATGGGGCAGGAAACCGATGCCCAGATCGCTGATGATGGACTGGAAATATAAATGCAGATTGCCTGTGCTGAGGCTGATATTAGGTTCGCTGAAGGCACTGAGCATTTTGTAGAGGATATGATCTTCCTTGGGCGTATCCATGTAGAGGATCAGCGGATGTTTGAGGATCGTTTTGATGGAAAGCTGTTTGTGCCGCGCCAGAGGCGATTTGGGGGATACGCAGATGATGAACTGGTCGCGGATGAGCGGGATCGCCTGACTGGGCAGATCATCAGCCTGCGGCAGCAGATTGATAAGCCCCAAAGCCTGCGTGGGGCATTCCTTTTCAAAATGGCGCACGATGCTTAAGGCAGCCTCTTCGACTAGGGTCAAATGGATGGCCGGATATTGCTTGGTAAAGGTGTTGATGATATCCGGCAGGATGGTCATATATAGGGCGGGGCTGGCATAAAGCGTCAGCTCGCCGCAGAGGGCTGAACCGGCGGGCGGTGCACTGACAAAGGACGCTTTGGTCCGCTCGAGCAGGGCCAAGATCTCTTTGGCAGTTTTGAGAAAGATCTTGCCATTTTCTGTGAGCGTGATGCCTTGGTAAGTGCGCTCCAAAAGCTGCACCTCCAGCTCCTTTTCTAAGGTCTTGATAGCGACGCTGAGCGTTTGCTGGGTGATATGGAGTTTTTCGCTGGCCAGATTGATGGAGCGCCATTTGGCAGTTTCTACAAAATAAGTGAGCTGTTCCGTACGCATAAATTTTCCTCCGTAATAGTTTTCCGCAATATCATTCTTATCCGTATTATATTTCTCAGCGAAAGAATAAACAAGAGCACATCGCGGTTCCTTTGGGAATGATGCGAAAAATAAGGGACGCCCTCACCGCATGAGAGCGTCCCTTACCTTCATTTATTCATTTTTTCCAGGATGCTCATCAGCTCGTCGATCTTTTCTTTTTCGCCGTTGCCGGACTGGAGCGCGTCTTTGACGCAGTGTTCCAGATGGCCGCGCAGGACTTCGCGGTTGGCTTTTTTGAGCAGGGCTTCGGTGGCTAGGATCTGATTGGAAATGTCGATGCAGTAGCGGTCGTCGTCGATCATTTTGAGAACGGCCTCCAGCTGGCCGCGGGCTGTTTTGAGCAGTCGGGTGACAGTGGCTTTATCGGCTTGCATAATAGTCCTCAGCTCAGGGAAACGACCGTATAGTCGGCGTCAGTGACGGCTTTGGTCAAGACGTCGTCAGCGACATCCTTGGTCAGGGTGATAGCGGCAGTTTTACTCTCCAGATCGACGTGGGCTTCTACGCCGTCAATGGCGTTCAGCGCTTTTTCTACGCGGGCAGAGCAGTGGGGGCAGGTCATACCGTCAACGATCATTGTTTTTTTCATGAGAATCTCTCCTTTGGTTGGTTCGTTTATGATAGGGTCAACAGCCGTTTGAGGGGCTGATACCGGCAGAGTAGGGCAGGCTGTCGCTAAGGCGGCAGGCATGCGGAAGCGTTTGAGCCGCAGGGCATTGGTGACGACGCAGACGGAGCTTAAGCTCATGGCCGCGGCGGCAAACATGGGATTGAGCTTGAGGCCTAGGGGCAGGAACAAGAGTCCTGCGGCCAGGGGAATGCCGATGCTGTTGTAAAAGAAGGCCCAGAATAGGTTTTCTTTGATATTTTTGATGACGGCTTTGCTCAGGCGGATGGCACCGGCAGCGTCTAGGAGGTCGCTCTTCATCAGCACGATGTCAGCGGATTCGATGGCCACGTCTGTACCAGCGCCGATGGCGATCCCCACATCCGCTTGGACCAAGGCGGGCGCATCGTTGATGCCGTCGCCGACCATGGCCACTTTTTGGCCGTTCTGCTGCAATTTCTTGACGACCTGCGCTTTATCCTGCGGCAGGACTTCGGCTTCGACGGTGGTGATGCCGACTTGACGGGCAATGGCTTCCGCAGTGCGGGTATTGTCGCCGGTCAGCATGACCACTTCCAGGCCCAGCGCCTTGAAATCGGCCACAGCCTGGGCGCTGGAGGGCTTGATGACATCGGCAACGGTGATGAGCCCCAGGGGCTGGCCGTTGGCGGCGAAGTAGAGCGGGGTCTGGCCTTGAGCAGCCAGTTCACTGCCTTGAGCGGCCAGATCACCAAAATCGATGGACGCTTCGGCCATGAGCTTGAGATTACCAGCCAGATAGGTCTGACCGTTTAAGCTGGCGCGGATGCCTTGACCGACGATGGCCTCAAAATCGGTGACCTCGGACAAGGCGAGCTGCTGTTGGCTGGCTTCGGCAACGATAGCATCAGCCAGCGGATGCTCGGACGGCTTTTCGATAGAGGCGGCCGCCTGCAAAAGCGTCTGCGCAGTTATCCCAGCCGCTGGCGCGATCGTGACCACGCGGGGTTTGCCTTGGGTGATGGTGCCGGTCTTATCCAGCACGATAGCGTCGATGGTGTGCGCCGTCTCCAAAGCTTCGGCTGATTTGATGAGGATGCCGTTTTCGGCGCCTTTGCCAGTGCCGACCATGATGGCCACTGGTGTGGCCAGACCGAGAGCGCAGGGGCAGGAGATGACGAGGACAGAGATGCCCATCGAGAGGGCGAAGGCAAAGGAATAGCCCTGGAAATACCAGATGACGGCGGTCACCAGGGCGATGGTCATGACCACTGGGACGAAGACGCTGCTGACGCGGTCAGCCAATTTGGCGATCGGCGCTTTGGACGCGCTGGCTTCCTCCACCAACTGGATGATCTGCGCCAATGTGGTGTCGCTGCCGACCTTGGTGGCGCGGAAGCGAAAAGCGCCGCTGCGGTTGATCGAGGCGGACATGACCGTATCGCCAGGGCCTTTGCTCACGGGGATGCTTTCACCGGTGAGGGCGGATTCGTCGACAGCAGAGGTACCGTCGGTGATGACGCCGTCTACAGGGATGCTCTGGCCGGGCTTGATGATCAAAATATCGCCGACGGCTACGTTTTCCACGGGGATCTCGGTTTCCACGCCGTCCCGCCAGAGGAGGGCGGTCTTGGGCGCCAGATCCATCAGCTTAGTGATCGCGTCAGAGGTGCGGCTTTTGGAGCGGGTCTCCAAATATTTGCCCACAGTGATCAGCGTGAGGATGGTGCCGGCGGATTCAAAGTACAGATCCATAGCGTATTGACCGACCAGCGTCAGATCCTGATGCCCCAAGCCGTAGCTGATCTGGTACATGGCGAAGATGCCGTAGAGGATGGCGGCCGAAGCGCCCAGCGCGATGAGCGAGTCCATATTGGGCGCACCCTTGACCAGCGTCTTGAAGCCGACGATGAAATATTTGCGGTTGAGGTAAACGATAGGCAGCGTCAGCAAAAACTGCGTCAGGGCAAAGATCATAACGTTCTCCAAGCCGTGGAAGATCATCGGTAACGGCCAGCCCAGCATATGCCCCATGGAGATGTAAAACAGCGGCACCAAAAAGACGAAGGACCAGATCAAGCGGTGCTTCATTTTCTGAGCGGCTTGCTCAGCTGCGGTGACGGCGTCATTTTTGGCGGCGGTCTTCTGCTGGCCGTGGACAGAAGCGCCATAGCCGGCATCCGCTACTGCGGCGATGATGCGCCCATCATCCAAAGCCGCTTCATCGTAGGTGACGGCCATACTGTTGGTAAGCAGATTGACGCTGACTGCCTGGATACCGTCTAGTTTGCGCACGCTTTTTTCCACGTGGGCAGAGCAGGCGGAGCAAGTCATGCCTGTGATGTCAAATTTTTGATCTTGCATAATGAGCACGCTCCTTTTATCCCAACCCCCTAGGGTGGGGGATCATCTTTCGCTTTCATTATACGTAGTATGGACGATCTTGTCAAAATAAATTTGTGCTGATGAGAAAAGCAGACGCCAAGCCAAAATATATCACCGTTTTTTGCAAAAAGATCGAATTGTTGCTTCCCTTTGAACGTGGTATACTAAGCTAAACTGCTCATTAAAAAAATAGGATATCGTATGGCCGTATAGGAGGTCAGCACGGGGCGGGAACAGCCGGATGTCGAAAGCTGGAGCCCTTTGAGCGGCGTGCGCGAAGAAAAATGAACGTCCATTACGACAATCAGCCTCAAGTGTCACAAAAAGTGCTAAGAATAAATAACATTGCCGCAAGTTGGGATTTTGACTGCTGACAAAAGTCAGAAGCAGGTTTATAATATTGGCGTACTATGGAGAAGGGAGCTAGGGCTTTGAAAAAGACAAAAGGACTTATCAAAGAAATTTTTCATAATGCTTTCGGCATCTTTAAACGAGATGTCAAGGATGTGCTGCACAATCCAGTAGCGATGATCGTTGTCTTGGGCTTGATCATCCTGCCGTCTTTGTACGCCTGGGTCAATATCGTGGCCTGCTGGGATCCTTACGGCAATACAGCGGGCATCAAAGTGGCTGTGGTCAATCTGGACACTGGCGTGGAATTAGGCGGGGAAACGGTCAATGCCGGCGATAAGATCGTGGAGAATCTCCGAGAAAATCACAGCATCGGCTGGCAGTTCGTCGACAGCGACGATGCAGAATACGGCGTGACCCACGGGCGCTATTACGCCATGCTGGAGATACCAGAGAATTTTTCTTCTCAGCTGGTGGACGTTTTAGACGGCAATCTGAAAAAGCCGGAGATCATCTACCGCGTCAACGAAAAATCCAACGCCATTGCCCCCAAGATCACCGATACCGGTGCTAAGACTGTGACCAATCAAGTCACCCAGGCCATCATCGAAGTGGTGGATGAAGCCGCTTTCAGCGTGGGCAATGAGGTGGGCGATACCATGGGCAGCAACCGCAACAAGATCACCCGCCTGCGGGATGCGGTCATTGCGGTCAACGATAATTTCAGTGAATTAGAGGCTGGTCTGGATGATGCCCAGGCCGGACTGATCACGGTCAATGAGCTTTTACAGGACGTTTCCGACACTCTGCCGGAGGTCCGCAGCGGCGTAGCCAATCTCGAAGATTTTTCTACACAGGGCAACGCGCTTTTAGACGAAGCGGAAACACTCAAAGTGCAGTCTGTGGATTATCTGGACGGCAAATTCGACGAGATCTTGGATCTCAATCGTGAGCTGCAGGATTTTGCCCGTGAGGCAGACGATATGACCGGCGATGTGAGCAAGCTGCAGGATAAGATCCCCGAGATCCAGACCACTGCCGGCAAGCTGCAGGATGCGCTGGAAGAATTCATCACCATCTTGAGCCGCTACGAAGACAAAAGCCCCGATTACGAAGTGATCATCGGCAAGCTGGAAATGGCGGACGAAGCGCTCACCAAGCTGCAGACGGCTCTGGATACAGTAACGCCTGAGCAGGCTAGAGAAGCACTGGCTGCTATTTATACGCTCAATGGCAAGGTGATCGACGAAGAGATCAAGGCCAATGAAGCCGTTTATCAGACGGCCCAGCAGGATCTGGCAGATGACGGCGACATCCAAGCCTTTATCGCCGATGTAGAAGCTACCGCCGCCCAAGGGTTGGACGGCACTTTATCTGGTCAGGCGCTCCAAGAGGCACTTATCCGGCAGCAGGCCAAGGCAGCGGCTTACCAGAAGCTTTATACTGAGCTGCAAAGCTTCGAGCAGCTGGCAGCTGATCTGGGCAAAGCCGCAGAGGCCGCTGAGCCCGTGACAGAGGAATTGGCAGGCTGTCTCCAGGCCGTGCAGCAGGACTGTGCCCCAGCCCCCGCAGAGATCGTCAAACAGCGGGAACGCTCAGCAGCCAATTATGAAGAGCGCAAAGCAAACCTCGCCCAGCAAAAAGAAGAGAATGCCGACAAATTGCTGCACGTCAAGGATATCAGCGATGCAGACATCATGGCGGAGATCGCCAAAGCTCAGACAGAGCTGGATGAGATGCAGTCCATGGTGCACGAAGCAGAATCTGTGGTCAAAGAGCTGGATGAGAAAGATATCAGCGTGGCTACCATCGTTACAGAACTGCGCCATATCGACCATGAGATCACCGATGCCCGCAGTATGCTGGATCGGTTGGATAAGATGATGACCGACGGACTATCCATGGCTGATGACGCGATCGAGCTGGTCCAGACCACCGGCGCGGATGTGGATCAGGCTGTTGCTGATCTGCGCGGCGCTTATAATGATCGTTGGAACGGTGCAGTCGAAGGGATGCTGGGCGACCTCAAAGGCTCCTTGGGCAATCTGGACGCTGTACTGGCCAATGCCAATGACGCTCTGCCCAAGCTGGACGATCTGATGGCCAAGGGCACCGACGCCAGCGCCAAAAGCCAGGAACTTTTGGATAAAGTCAATGCTGAGCTGCCCGCCGCTCGAGCGGATATTGCTAAGGCCAGTGAGGCCATGAGCAAACTCTCCGATGAAAATCTCAGCTTCCTCATTGAGATCCTCGGCAGCGATGCCAATGAAATGAGCGACTATTTCTCCAGCCCTGTGCAGCTCACCGAAGAGCGCATGTACCATATCGATAATTACGGCTCTGCGATGACGCCGTTTTACACCGTACTGGCATTGTGGGTCGGCTGCCTGCTTCTGAGCGCTATGCTCTCCGTAGAGGCAGAGCCCCTGGTGCCCGGCAAGAAGCTGCGTCTGGTCGAAGTTTATTTCGGCAAGATGATGACCTTCATGCTGCTCACCATGCTTCAGTCACTGGTCGTCGCCTTGGGAGACAAATACGTCCTCGGCATCATGGTGACCAATCTGCCGCTTTTCCTCGTCTCCTGTCTCTTCACCAGCTTTATCTTCACGCTTATCGTCTACACCCTGGTCTCCCTCTTGGAAACCATCGGCAAAGCTATCTGCGTCGTCTTCCTGGTGCTGCAGCTGGCAGGCGCAGGCGGTACCTTCCCTGTGGAAGTCATGCCCCAGTTTTACCAAGTCATGCAGCCTTACCTGCCCTTCACCTACGCTATCGGCGCCCTGCGCGAGGCCGTAGCCGGACCGCTCTGGGACAATGTCGCCCACGACTATGTGGTGCTTTTAGGCTTCGGACTGCTCTTCCTGGCCATTGGCCTCTTGCTCAAAAAACCCCTGCACCCCTTGATCAGCTGGTTCATGAAGAAATTCAAATCCAGCTGCATCAGCGAATAAAACAGATGACAAAAGCTCCTGCTCTCTTGGAAAAGAGGACAGGAGCTTTTTGGGCTGCTCATAGAGCAAAATATTTTTTCAGCAGGCGGCAGGCGTGGCCGTAGAGAGAGATGCTGCCTTTAGACTGCAGCGCGAGATAGCAGCCTTGCCCGGAGCGGGCGTCTGCCAAAACTAAGACGCAGGTCTGGAATGAGCGCACGGGCAGGAGCGTCTCTGAGATGATGAAAGTCTTGGCGGTTTTCCGCACCAAGGCGTAGTCATCAGCAGTCGGCTGAGCTTTAAACAAAAATAAGAGCAGACAGATATTTTTAGCACTTTCCCCAAGGGCATCGAAACGTTGGAACGCCCTTTCGAGAGTGGTTTCTAGGTTTTCGGCCGGCAGGCATTCAACATAGTAGCAGATGCTGTCCTTGGTCAAAGAAATCATTTTTCGCCGTAAATAGCCGCCTGGTACTTCCTGAAATCCGTGTGCGGTGAATTGCTGCTGGACAGCCGCTGGGCTGACGTTGGACAAAAGAGAGAATGCAGCCGTATCGTATTGGCTGTTTTTAGCGGCCATATCCTGTAGGACAGAATCATGCATGATACTCAGAAGTAAGATGAGGGCTAAGATATTGCTGGCAAAGAATCCGGTCAAGCCCGCCAGCGGCCACCAGAAGTCACCATAGCCGTGCTCTTTCAGCAGACCGCAGATAGTGATGCAGGCAAAACTGCATACGAAAAGCAGAAAGGCGCTGGTCATGGCTACACGGATGGCGGTCTTGCTTTTCATTTTTGAGGCCATAAGGACACTCCTTTCTCCCGCTGGGACAGCTGAGGAAATGGTTTAAAGGCATCTTATCACAGCAGGTCCAAGGTGTCCAACAAAAAAGCAAGTGATGATGTATACACGCCCATAGCCTCAGAAGAGGCTGGTCAGGCGGGCGGCTTTGTTGTACAATAGCAGTGATACGAACAAAAGGAGGCAGGATAAGTGAATATTGAACAAGCGAGAGAGACTATGGCGGGCTTCTGCAAAGTGTGCCCGGTGTGCAACGGCAAGGCCTGCGCGGGGCAGATCCCGGGCATGGGCGGTACGGAGAGCGGCCATAGCTTTATTCATAATGTGGAAGCGCTGCAAAGGGTACGGGTGGATATGAAGATCCTTTACAACGGCGTAGAGGAACCGGTGACGAAGACGACGCTTTTGGGCGAGGAATTGGCTATGCCGGTCATTGCTGCGCCGATTGGCGGTGTGCGGGCCAACTGCACCAAGGCAGTGAGCGAGCTGGCTT
>CABVBB010000040.1 GCA_902496505.1 uncultured Peptococcaceae bacterium | reverse complement strand
GCATCTGTTTGCCAATGTTTTATTTGAAATATTATTGATATTATCCCTGTATGGTATACAATGGTATTTTTGTCGAAGGCCGGAGCAGTGACACATGCGCCCAAAAGCTTATACTCATTTGATATTCTCCATATTTAAATTCATCCAATCTTCAGTAATATACTCTATATTTTGCATGGATGCTGCAATCCTATCGGTATCTATGCGCGCTTCTTCATCTAAAGGAGAGAATAATCATGGCAGAAAAAGTGAAAACAACTTGTTATTTTGATGGTCACAGTCTAGGCAGACACCAAAAGTTTTTCTTAGTCATCGCGGCCTTAACGTACGCTTTTGACCTGATGGATATGTCGATCTTTGGTATCGTTGCCCCTATTTTAAATGCGCAGTATGGTCTGGCTAATGAAAAGATCGCGACCTTGAGCTTTTTGTTCTTCATCGGGATGTTTGTCGGATCAGTCTGCGGCGGCGCTTTGAGCGATAAGATCGGCCGCAAAAAAAGCCTGATCGCCTGCATCACCATCTTTTCCTTAGCCAGCCTAGCCAGCGCCTTGTGGCAGCCGCACTACTTCATGATGCTAGAGATCACCCGCTTCTTGACAGGCTTCGGCACCATGGCGGCCTGCTCGATCGCTATCGCCTATATCTCGGAAATGCTGCCTTCTGAAAAGCGCGGCAAATACCAATCCATCACTTTGGGCGTGGGCACCTTCAGTATCCCCTTCATCTCCATCGTTGCGTCTCAGATCGCTACCCATTCTGCCAACGGCTGGCGCTATATCTTTGCCATCGGCGGCGCGATGATCATCTTAGTCCCCTTTGCGCTGAAATTTTTGTCCGAATCGCCTCGCTACCTGATCTCTAAAGGCAAAGTGGCGGAAGCCGAAGCTGTCATGGAAGACTGCCTGGGCTTTGAATGCGATATGTCCGAAGCCTATGAACTCTATCGGCAGAGCGTTGCTCAGTACCACAAGATCTCCTTCGGTACCCAGATGAAGATCATGTTCAGCAAAAAGCAGGCCCGCCAGACCATCGTCTGCTTGATCTTCGCTATTTGCCTGGGCTGCGGCAACAATATGATGAGCAACTACAACAATGTTTTCTTGGTCCAGATGGGGCTGCCTATCGCGGCGATCCTCTTGGCCGGTGCCATCTCCAGTTTTGGCCAGCCTCTGGGCGAATTGATCTCCGCTCTATTCAGTGACAAGGGCGGCCGCACACTGCCGATCTTTTTCTACTGCCTGCTGGCCGGTGTGATGTGCGTGGCCATGGGCTTCATCCATTCAGCTGCCGCCTATGCCATCCTGCAGTTCATCAAGACGCTCTTTACCGCAGGCGCTATGGCTCTGCTCATGACCTACATCCCCGAAAGTTTCCCCACCTCTGTGCGCGGCTCAGCCACTGGCTATATCTACGGCATCCAGAAGATCTTCATCTCCTCCAGCGCCTTCTTTACCCTGCTGTCCTGGAACAAAGGCGGCTGGATGGGCTGCATGATCGTCAATGCTGCCTTCTGGATCATCGCTGCTTTCGTGATCTTGCTCTTCGGCAACAGAACAGCACTCCGCAATATCGACTCGATGGATATGGATGAAGCAGACGCACCTTGCTGATCCCTCTGCTGCCCATTAGCCAAGATCCTCGGCTGATGGGCAGATCGTTTTATGTCACTACGCTCAAAGAGAGGAACGACCTGCTATGATCCCACAACAACTTGTATCTCAAGAAAGGCTTCTGGAGTTAAAAGAACGCAGCCGCCGCTGCGTCTGCAAGTACTGCGGCGGCCGGCTCAAAGTACGGCTGATCGATTTCGGCCAGATCGAGATGGCTAATTTGGAGATATTCTGCGAAAACTGCAACCTGATCGAATACGGCACAGAGCCCGAGATCTATCAAAGCGCTGTCTATCTGGTGGATGCTCTGGGCTTCGACGCTTATCCTGACCGCACGCCTAATGAAGCGACACGCAAGCTCAATATCGGCAAGGTCTGCGAGCTCATCGCCTGGCATGAGCGGCAGATCGGTCTGCTTGATCAGTCCGGCTACCAAGTCCCTATCACCCGCGATCCTGCACTGCTGGACGTGGCTGACGGCAGCATCATTGTCGTCGGCGACCGTCTAAAAGATTGAGGTGGTATGATGACAAACACACCGATCATCAAGCTGAGCGGCCTCAATTACAAGCTCGGCAGCCGCTATCTGCTGGACAATATCCACTGGGAAGTCCAGCCCGGTGAGCATTGGGTCATCTTTGGCCTAAACGGCAGCGGCAAAACGACCCTGCTGAGCATTATCGCTGGTTTTGGCCCCTACACCAACGGCAGCGTCGAAGTGCTGGGCCAGCATTACGGTGAAGACACCACCTTGGCCCTGCGCCGCAAGATCGGCTTCGTCAGCAGCAGCTTCTTCGATAAGTACTATACTGGCGAAGTGGTGCTCAATATCGTTTTAAGCGGCCTCTCCGGCACCCTGGGCGTTGGGGTTGATATCCAAAACCACCATATCTTTAAAGCCCGCAGACTCCTGCAGCAAATGGATATGGCCGGCAAGATCGCCCAGCCTTTTCGTGAATTATCCAAAGGCGAGCGGCAAAAGGTCCTGATCGCCCGCGCCTTGATCGCCGAGCCCGAAATACTGCTCCTTGACGAACCAGGCACTGGCCTTGATGTGTACGCCAGAGACCAGCTGCTGACTATGGTGCGCCGTTTGGCCGAAAAGCAGCTGACGATCATCTATGTCACCCACTATCCCGAAGAGATCTTGGACATTTTTGAGCACTGTCTGCTGCTCAAGCAGGGCAGGATCTACCGCAGCGGTCTCACCGAATCGCTCTTCACTGTCGAAACGCTCAGCACCTTTTTGAACTATCCTGTACGACTCAAACGCGAACTTGGCCACTATTATCTATCAGTCCACCAAAATGAGAGTGAAAACCATGCTGACGAATGACGATATCTATAAATCCCGAGACGCCTCTGCCTCTGATCTGGTCGCTATCATGATGGAACTCAAGTATTTCGACGAGCAGTTCCTCTACTATGGTCTCGCCTACGCAGAAGACGGCGTCATCAAATACCGGCTCAATGCCAAGCCGCTGCCGATCTGCCAATTTCAAACCGCCTGCCTCCAAAAAGGCCTTTTTCCCACTAACATCACGACCCACGTAGAACTGGCCAAGGTCCCCTCGGGACAAGAGGAGGCCGTTGCCGCCCAGGTGCGGGAAGCTTTTCTGACGAAGCTTAAGGCCAGCTACCCCAAGGCCCTCTTCCAGGCTCTGGTCGACTTGGGCAGCATCCGCGCTACCGACGCTGCCCAGGCCATCCTCTCGCCGTGGCAGGCGGAATTAGAGCTGTGCTTTGCCGCAGATGAGATCGCACTCTTTAACGGTCTCTGCCAAATGGCTTATGCTGCTAAGCTTTTGACGGCGCCCGTTTACCAGACCTACGCTGCTTGGGCAGCCAAACGTACTGCGCAGATCCAAAACTGCGAAAATGTCATTTGGCGTGATAAACGATATTTCTATGGCTTCCTCTACTGGCAGGATGGCCAGCGCCGCCTCTACAGCAATGCAGAGCTTCCCATCGTCATGGATCATGTCTACGCGCTCAAGGCGCAGGGTATCCCCTGCACCCCCATCCACAGCAAACATTATTGGTTCGATGCCCAAAGCCAGTGGAGCATCCGCCAATGGCGCGAATACTTTGAAGCCGATCTCCAAACACTGGCCGACGACGCTTACTGTCAGCGCTTCTTCGCCCTTCGTGCACTGCCCTCGCCCATCAGCCCCCAACAGTTCGCTGACGCCTGCACTGCTGTGGATACCACGCTCTACCCCCAAGCAGCCAAGACATTGGGCTATTATCGGGAGAGATGGCTGCATCCCCGCCTCTAAACGACCACCCCACACTGCACCAAAAAAGCGAGCACCGATCGATTTCGGATGCTCGCTTTTGTCGTCTTTATCGTTTGATCCATTTGGCCAGGGCGTTCAGCAGCTTGTCCAGCTCGATGGGTTTGGGCACGTGATCGTTCATGCCGGCGTCCAGGGCTCTTTTGACATCGTCGTCAAAGGCGTCGGCGCTCATGGCGACGATGGGGATCTGGTGCAGATCATCTCGTTGGCTGGCACGAATGGCGTTGGCGGCTTGGTAGCCGTTTTTGCGGGGCATTTGGATATCCATGAAGATCAGATCATAATAGCCTGGCGGGCGATCAGTCACCTGCTCGATGGCTTCCTGACCGTCTTGGGCGGTCTCGACCTGGAGGCCGGCCATCTGGAGCAGTTCCTGGGCGATCTCCATATTGAGGGCATTGTCCTCCACCAGGAGCACTCGGCAGCCGGAATAATCTGCCGCGGTCAACCCTTGCAGGTCAGTGCCGCTGGCATCGTCCTGATGCTCCGCACTATGAGCGTCAGGCGGCAGTTTCAGATAGATCTGCACAGTGAAGCGCGAGCCTTGACCCGGGCTGCTCTCCACGCTGATATCGCCGTTCATCATCTGGGCGATGCTTTTGGCAATGGGCATGCCCAGTCCGGTGCCCTCGATATCCTTCGTTTGGGGATTGCGCGAACGGCTGAACGGGTCGAAAAGGTGGTCGAGGAATTCTTTTTCGATGCCGATGCCATTATCCTCAATGACGAATACATAGCAGGCGCTGCCTTGGATCGGGGAGGGCTGTTCGCTGATCTGGAAATCGACCCGCCCGCCCTCGGGGGTGAATTTGGTGGCATTGGCCAAAATATTGACCAAAAGCTGCCGCAGCCGCAGCGAATCGCCCAGCACTTTATCATGGGCCAGCGGTGCCAGCTGGACCGTCAGCTCTTGTTTTTTGGCTTCTGTCTGGGGCTGGATGATGGAAACGATCGACTCGATGCTTTCTCGGAGACTGAAGCGCTCCTCCGTGAGCACCAATTTGCCGCTCTCGATCTTGGACATATCCAGCACCTCATTGATCAGATCCAACAAATGTCTGCTGGCAAAATCGATCTTGTGCAGGCAGTCGTTCACCCGCTGCGTATCCTCCAGATTCAGCAGCGCAATAGCGGTCATGCCCATGATGGCGTTCATTGGCGTGCGGATATCGTGGCTCATACGGGAAAGGAAATCGCTCTTGGCGTGGTTGGCTTCTTCCGCTGCCAGGAAAGCATCCTGCAGGGCCTGACGGTTCTTCTGCTCCCACTGCTTGAGCGCGGTCACATCCTGGATAGCCAAAAGCACCACTGAGGGCACGCCGTCCTTTTTCTTGAGACTCAGGATGGAGACATTTTCCCAGCGCTCCTCCTCCCATTTGATGCGGTATTCATACTGGAGATAAGGCCGGCCGGTCTTGAGCTTGCTCTGCACCGATCCCGGCGCCAGCAGCTTGGTCATCGGCTCCATGTCAGCCTCATCGATATAATGCTCAGCCATGCGCGCCAGCAGTTCATTGTAATCGCCCTGCGCCGGCATATCTTTTTGGGTATCCTCCAGATATTCATAGGTGCCCGTTTCATAATCAAAGATCACGAAGCGGGAAAACAGCGGCAGGATGCCTTCGATGATCCAGGCCAATTTTTCTTTCTCCGCAATGAGCCGTTTTTTCTGCTGGGTATTGCGCCAGATCAGATAGATCACAAAAAGGATAAACAGCGCGATCAGCCGCATCTCCAGCTCCATGCCTGAAGCGTTGGCATTTTTGAGCATGGCGCTGTTGAGCGTGGCGGGAAACGCCTGCAGCAGCATCCAATCCGTACTTTTGAGCGGCGTCAAATACGCATTGCCTGTCCCTTTTTGGGCCTGATAAGTATAGCTGCAGGGCTGGTGATCGGCAAAGGCTTCTCGGATGCGGACACTATCCTCTGCGGAGACCCCGCTCTGATTTTCCCACACTGTCTGGGGAGGCTGCTCTACACCGTAAGATGAGATCACCTTGCCCTCGTTGGTGCAGAGGTAGGTCCGCGCAGAGATGCCGAAGAAATCCGTGGCAATGGTCTCCCGCAGACTGTTCTCGCGGTACATGCCGTTGAGAACGCCGATGATCTCACCCTCATAGGAAACAGGCGTATAAAAATCCACCAACGTCTCATGGGTGATGCGGGAACTAAAGATCAACGTGACCCCAGTCTCTCCCTGCATACCCTTCAAATAATTCTCCCGGTCAGTGGAGTCCGAGATTCGTCCATCCGCTGTATGGTTGATCCCTCGGCTGTCCACGAATTCAATATAATCAAAGGTGGATTTGCCCTGCAGAAGCTCAAGCATCTCCTGACTGACCCTAGGCTCCTCCAGCGTGCTCTCTACGGTCACTGCGATCACATCCAGACTGTTCTGCCGCGCCCTCAGCATATCGTCCACGCGCTTGGCTGTCTGGATGGTCACATCCTCGATATAGTTTTCATTCTGCGTCAATATCCGTTCATTGTTGTCCTTGACAAAATCATGGAAAGCAAATAGCATAGCTGCCAGCAAAATGCCGGCCAGCACGATCTGTCCCCACACCTTTCTCTTCTCTTTGTTGAATCGCTGCATGCGCTGCCCCTTTCTCTTGCTGCTCCAGCCTAGGAAAACTGCCCGCCAGCGGCTACACTCCGACCGCTGGCTATAAATGCATTCGATCTTTTCTCACATGCTGTCGCAGCAGCTCAGTGGCTTCAACAAAGTCCCTGATCGTTGGCGATCAAAAGCTGCTCTAAAACGCTCCCCGATGTCCAAGAAAACATCCGTCACCTATCGGTGCAAATCAAATTAATATATTCTATCACCTTTACGTTCTAAAAACAAGTGATATTGTGCAAAAAAAGCAGAAGCAACCAGAACTTTTGCTCAAAATCCTGATTGCACCTGCTTTTTTCACACGATGCGGCGAGCTGCCACGATGAAGCGCCCATTATCCGTATGGTAACTGCACGTAGAAAGGATCACGATCTGCTCCCCAAAAGCGGGGCTGATCCCTGTCTCATACAGCGCCTGCCCTGCCAGCCACGCGGTGAGCGCCTCTTGCTGCGCTTCTGTCAATTCGCCTGCGTGATCATAGTAACGAAAGCCCGCTTCCTCCGTATTGAGCACACGGCACACCGCTGCGGCAAACACCTCATACGTCCGCTCCTCCTCAGGCGTGGTCAGCGTAAAGGTCGGATTTGCCGCCCAAAACGCCGCGTCCTGGTATCGATCCAGCGTGCCAAACATGGTCTCATTATTCATATTGTGTCCATAAATGATCACACAATCGCTCTCCAGCGTACAGCCCTCTGCGGTAAAAGGCGTGCCGCTCATCGCTCTGCTCCCGTCAAACGCGCGGTGCAGATAATATTCCGGCTCAGCGAGCGTGCACATCACCGGATAATCCACCGCCGTCCCCTCGATGGTGAGCCACCCGGCCAGGTCAGGATTGCGCTCATGGAGGAGCTTGCAGCGCGCCAAAGCCAGACGGCTCTGGTCAGCGGTCAGTTCGCTAGACTCTGCCTCCGTCGGCAAAGCGCTACGCGCCAGCGCATCAAAGGCCGCCTGCTCTCTGCTGGCCTGAACGGCGTGCACCGCCAGCACCGCCAGCGCGATGACCGCGATCGATCCGAAAATCCCCGCCAGGATAAAATAACCTCTCCCGCCGCTGGATGCGGCAGGCTTTTTGCCTCTCGAAAATAGCTGTCTCATCATTTTCCTCACTTATGACATGAAGCCAGGCAGGAATATCCCGCCTGGCTTCGCCTATGGTGTCAATTATTTCGTTTTGTACTTGCGGCGGATGCCCAGCATCGTGGTCAGCGCACACAAGCCCAAAGCGACAGCAAAGATGCTCCACCAAACGGTCGTATCCATCGTATCGCCCGTATGGGGCACCGCATCTGGCTGCGGCAGACCCGCCAGAGGAACGCCCTCTTCATCGATATAGACGATCGGCGGCTCTTCTGTCTTCCAATAATGCAGCGGCACATCGCCGTCCATGATGATGATCTCATCCGGGCTATTGGGATCTGTCGGGTCAGGCAGCTCATCACCAGGATAATACACGGGTACATCAGGTACGCCAGGCGTATCCGGTACGTTCGGCGCATCCGGATCAGTCGGTGTGACTGGTGTCTCCGGCGTCACCGGGATTTCCGGGTTTTCCGGTGTCACTGGCGGAATGGGTTTATCCGGCTTATCTGGATCGACCGGCGGATTAGGATTATCCGGCGTCACCGGCAGTACATCCGAACCACCGCCACCACCGCCGCCATTATGAGGCTTGAGGTAATTGTCAAAGGTCACGCAGAGTTCATCCCCTGCGGCCAGCAGTCCGCTGGTCAAGCCACCGCTGGTGGTCACCGTGTAATCCTGCGCCCCCGTCTCCGTGATCGTATACTTGAGCGCACCGGATAAGTTATCGATCGTGATCGTGCAGAACTCGCCGCCCTTCAGTTCTATATCAGCCACACCATTAACAAAATCAACATCACCATACTCAGCATTGATGGGCTCATCAGTTGCCGCATCCGTCAAGCTGATGGTGAAACGATACGCCTTCGTCGGATCAGCCGCCCCGCTGACAGTCTTGGTCAAGGTCAGCTGAGCAGGAGCAAGCACCTCTGGGGCTTTTGTGTTGACAACATCGATAGAGAGCGATTTATTATTAGCCTTGATAAGATCATCACCGTTTATCTCGAACGTCTCTTTTGAAATCTGATAGCCACTTGGTGCCTGCAGTTCGCGGAGATAGAGCGTTTGCCCTTTAATAATACGGTCACGCAGAACAAAGGTGCATTGCCCACCAATGGTCTCACTGCGAGCTAATAGGTTTTGACTGTCCTTATCCGTATATAAAGCAAACATCGCTGCTGCAGTGATCATTTGTCTATTATCATCTATCTTCTTGACAGTCAACGTGCTGCAGTTAGGAATACGGATAGTGGCTGTCGCACTGCCGCTGAATTTAAAAGTATGCGTCTTACTGACATCTTTGCCCGCTTCCTGCTTGATCCCTTTAAGCGTAACATTATTCTCCAGCTCCATACCCGTTGAGACGGTCACATAGGCAGAATAGGTCACCACATAAGGTTTATCCAACGCTGGCAGTTCCAGCGTCAGGATATTCTTCGTCTGGTCATATTTCGGCGTTACTGACAACTTATCCCCTGTCTTCTCGAGCGTCGTATCGAATTTCCCGTCATTATTTTTAGCAGTGACCTTAGCTTCATATACCTCGACAGATTCTTCATCTAAGAATAACCCATTACTTAGAGCGTCCTGCAAAATGAGCTTTTCGATTTTTTCGTCTTGGAGCAACTTACTCAAGTTAGCGCTCAGTGGGTTGACCTCCACGATATAATCGATCTTACGTCCATTTTCAATCGATGCATCTCCTTTTTTCTGCAGTGGACGATTGATGAGCGTACATTTACCGTCCGCCTCGATCCCGTCCGGATTTTGAGCACAAGTGAGTTGGACATGATTAGCCAGTGCCACTTCCTCCTGCACTGGGGAATCCATTATTTTGTCAATATCCACCTGAGTTTTGAAGGATAGGATCATATTTTGCGGTATCTGCATAGTTCCAAAGGTAAAGGTGATCTGCTGACCGTTTGTTGTCACTCGCACGGCTTGAGTCAACGCAGTGGTCAATCTTGCCTTATCATCAACCGATAAACTTGCGCCTTCTACCTTGACCACCGCCGACTTATCAACATAGCTCAAACCTGCTGGAAGCGTATCTGTCAGCGTCACCTTCGTCATCGGCGCATAGGGTGTGATCTCCATTCCCTTCCAGTCATTCCACTGATGGTTCATCTGGATCTCCCAAGTCAGCTGCTTATCTATTGGATCATAGACCGTCGCTCGCTTTTCCAGCAGCTTCTGTTCTGTAACGCCTTCTGC
>CABVBB010000039.1 GCA_902496505.1 uncultured Peptococcaceae bacterium | reverse complement strand
TCAACATCAGTATAACGGTGACAAGGATATTTGTCAACATGCAATGACAACTTTTTTTGTCATTTTTATTTTCACGGGCTGGCTGCAAAGCTTGCTTGAACGGAAATTTTCTTTTATACTAAAGGTAGAGGCTATCGTTCAAAGAAAGGTCGTGATCAGGATGGATCAAGCACAGTTATTGGCAGAGATCGATGCTCTCCAGGAGGGCAATTGTTATGTGTTGGATATTTTTCCTCAGCAGGTGCCGGCGGGGAATCCCAACTATGGGGCTGTGGAAAATTTTTTGCTCAAGGGCAAGACTTTGCCGCGTTATGCGGAGCGGGTGGGCATCATCATTTTCAAGCTGCTCTGCTATGAGGAGGCAGATATACTTTTGGTAGACGCTGGGGATGACGATTGGTTCAAGCCCTACAGCCAGGTCAATCTGGCGCAGATCCCGCTGGAACAGCTGGCGACGCTGATCAAAGCGATCATCACCCGCGACAGCGGCGCTATCAAGGTCCTGTTTCGGCCGTCGCGCACGCTTATTTCCATTGATGGTGCGTTCCAGACCAGCGTCTACAATGCGGATCCGGCTATGCTCAGGCGGATCGCTTTATTAGCACAGGCGGAAGGGATCTTCTTCCGCGGGTGCGCAAATTAAATAGACGCCCAAGCGGCATATGTTTTGGAAAACGGTTTGCTAAGTCAAAGCTTAGCAGGCCGTTTTTTTATTTTGAGGCTGAAACGGGCTGTTTCAAAGATAAATATTATTTTTGGAAATGTTGTTGGTGAACAACAAACCCTCCACTATAAAAAATTATAATGTGTTCAATTGCAAGCAGCTGAAAGCTGTCACTAAGGGGTCTACAAGGAGGAGAAGAACATGTCAAAAAAAGGAACGGATCTGTATTTTGTGCATTATGTGATCATGCTGGCGCTGATCGCCTGCGGCTGGCTATTGCCTGCTGGTGAAGTGATCACACCGATGGGGATGAAGGCAGTCGGTATTTTTGCCGGGCTGATCTACGGCTGGATCTTTATCGATCTGATCTGGCCCAGTTTATTAGGACTGGTGCTCATAAGTTTTACGGGCTATGGCACATTGACCGATGTTTTTGGAGAGGGCTTCGGCAGTGAGATCGTCCTCTTGATCATCTTTTTCTCGGTCTTTACCAAATGGCTGGAGGATATCGGCCTGACCAATTCGATTGCCCAATGGATGCTCTCACGCAAATTTTTAGCGGGCAAACCGTATTTATTCTTATTCGTCATTTTTCTGGTCACCTATGTGGTCTCTGCGTGTGTGGGCATTTACGCCACGATCTTTTTGATGTGGGGCATTTGCTACCAGATGCTGCTCAATCTGGGCTATGCTAAGCGGGAAAAATTGACCAGCTTCGTGCTCATCGGCGTGGCGTATGTCTCTATCATGGGCATGACCGTCATTCCCTGGTCGCCGTGGTCTTTGATGGGCCTCAAGGGTCTGGCGACCGCCAGCGGGATGACCATCGGCATGCTGCGTTACAGTATCTTTATGTTGGTGATCGCCTTGGTCAGCGTAGTGCTTTTCATGCTTATGGGCAAATTCATCGTCAAGATCGATGTGAGCAAGCTGAAAAATGTCGATGCCTTAGGCTTGGGCGATCATGTGCAGTTTGATGGCAAACAGAAATTGGGCGGCATTCTGACCGTGCTGATGATGGTGCTTTTGTATGCTCCAGGGATATTGCCCGCTGGCTGGTCTGTGGCAGCGCTCTTTAAGAGCCTGGGCGCGCTGGGCGTCATCGTGCTGTTGATCGTCTTGCTCTGCGCTTACAAGACAGACGGCGAACCGACCATGAATTTTACCAAAGCCACTGCCGCTATCCCGTGGTCTATGGTCTGCCTGCTGGCTGCCGTCGGCCCTCTGGGCAGTCTGCTCATGAGCAATGACGCCGGTATCATCAAGGCGCTGATGATGACTTTGCAGCCGATCTTTGTCGGTCAAAGCCCCATCATGATCTACATCATCTCCGCCGTCATCTGCTGTGTGGCGACCCAGTTCCTCAACAACACCGTACTTTTGGTCGTGCTGACGCCGCTGCTGTGTCAGATGTCCATTATGTTCAACGCCAACCCAGCCATCACCGCAGCGGTGGTCATTTTCGGCCTGACAGCTGCTTTAGCGACGCCGGGCGCTTCTTCCCGCGCTGGTCTGGTCTTCGGCAACAACGAATGGATCGATACCAAGCAGGCGTATCTGCAGGGCGTCCTCTCCGTCGTTGCGGTCCTGGCAGCGCTGATCGTGATCGGGATCCCTCTGGGCGGCCTATTATTCTAATCGTATCATGAGCATTTGACGCAATCATGGAGCCTTCCTGATTGCGTCATTTTTTATAGGGCAAAAGCCGTTTAAGGCGGGCGCGTAAAAAAATTAATATTTTTTTCTGAGGGGTGCAATAAAACGATCTCCTCAAGCATGTATAAGGTGACAGGAGGGAACAGGAGATATGTTGTTTGCGATGCTTTGCGCTGAAACAGAATACGGCAATCCTTCCGGCCGAGAGCGGCTGGAGGAATGCATCCTGCAAATGGCCGGCGGCGCCGCTGATACGCTGGCAGTATTGTATGAGCAGACAAAAACAGCGGTATACGGCTTTGCCTTATCTATCCTGCGCAATCAAGCCGACGCGGAGGATGTGCTGCAGGAGACGTACCTGCATATTTACCAGGCGGCAGGACGGTATAAGCCCAACGGCAATCCTATGCCGTGGATCTTTACCATCACCCGCAATCTGGCGCTGATGAAGATCCGGGAAAGCAAACGCCAGGATGAACTGCCAGCAGAAGACAGCGCCGTCTTTTGGGCGGAAGATTCGGCTCTTTCGGCTGAAGATCGCTTGGTGCTGGGGGCGGCTATGCGGGAACTGGCGGATGAAGAACGGCAGATACTGATGCTGCACGCTGTCACGGGGATGAAACATCGGGAGATCGCGGAGCTTTTGCAGCTTTCGCTGTCCACGGTGCTTTCCAAATACCACCGGGCGCTGAAGAAGCTGCGCAAATGTTTGGGAGGGGAGGAAAGACCATGACAAACCAAGAGATCGAAGCCAAGCTGAAAACAGCCGTAGAACACGCCGTGCCGGATGTCTGGGATCAGATCATGGCCAGATGCGCCCAAGCTCAGCCGCCTGCTCCTGTTCTCGACCTGTCAGAGGGGGGACGCCGGAAAAAAAGACGGCCATCTGGGCGGCTGATGATGGCTGCGGCAGCGCTCTTGCTCTTGCTCGGCGGTGCAGGCGGCTATGGCCATTACCAAAATAATTATGTGGCCTGCGCCTTCGTTGGGCTGGATGTCAACCCCAGCCTGGAGTTCAGCGTCAGCCGTTCAGAACGTATCATCGACGTCCAGGCGCTCAATGACGATGCCAAGGCTGTGCTGGATGCAGTCGAGACCAAAGGACGGCCGCTGGACGATGCTTTGGATGATGTCGTCGGGGTGCTCATGGCGCAAGGCTACCTTCGTGAAGAAGCTAATGCCGTCTTAGTCACCATCCAGCAGCCTGATGCGGTCCGGGGAGAAGCTCTGGCAGAGAAGGTCGCCAGTGAAGTGGAGACCAGCATGGCTCAGCGTGCCTTGGACGGTGCTGTGCTCAGCCAGACCCTTACCCAAGGGGAAACGCTCCGACCGCAGGCTGAGCATTATGGGATATCCGTAGGCAAGATGGCACTCATTGACGAGCTGGCAGCGGGAGATACCCAGCGGACGGCTGAAGAACTCAAGGATCTCTCCATCAACGAGCTGGGCACGCTTCTGACCTCGCCGCAGACCGAGACTTCAGCGGTCAAACTGCAAGGCACGCCCAGCGATAAGGCCTACATCGGCGCAGACCAGGCGCTGAGACTGGCTCAGGCCGCTGCTGATTTGACAGAGCTCCAGGCGCACACCGTTTGGCTGGATGCCCCTAAGGGCCGGATGGTCTATCAGATCACCCTCACTGCGCCGGGCACTATCTGCCGCTATACGCTGGATGCCTACAGTGGTGAGGTGCTGACGCAAAGCCGCGAAGACACACCGCCTGAGGACACGAACAGCCAGCCGCAGGCAGACAGCACAGCCCCAGCGCAGCAGACCGCCAGCCAAAACGACATCCACCACTACCAAGATGTTGGCCAAAATTATGCTGACCAGTACAAAGAAATAGGCCGGGACTACGCCGATCAGTACAAAGATGTCGGCCAAGATTACGCTGACCATTATAAAGATGTCGGCCAGGACTATGCTGACCAGTACAAAGAAATGGGGCAGGATTACGCCGATCAGTACAAAGATGTCGGCCAAGATTATGCTGACGAGTATAAAGAAAAAGGCCAGGAGTACGCTGACCAGTACAAAGAGATGGGTCAGCACTATGCTGATCAGTACAAAAATACCGGTCAGGACTATGCTGATCATTATAAAGAGGCAGTACAGGATCACCTCGACGCTTTTAAAAACGCTGGTGCTGCAAAAGATGAGACAGACAATACTGCCGCTGCGGACGATACCGCCGAGAGCGGCAGCCAGACAGAAAACGCAGGAAATATTAAAAATATTGGTCAGCACTATGCTGATGAATATAAAGAAACAGCCCAGCACTATATCGACCAGTTTACTGGCAGTAGAGACCGGGCAGCCGAATAAAAAAATAGTAAAAACATTATGGAGGAATCAATCATGAAAAACCGTACCTTAAGCTCTGTTGTTTTAGTATCTATGCTCATGTGCCCGCAGATGGCCATGGCCGCTGACCAAGGCCAAACCGCTGACCGCTCTTGGAAAGAGATCGGCCAGGAGTATGCGCAGTGGGGCAAAGAGTTAGGCCAAGACTATGCACAGTCCGGCAAAGATCTGGCGCAGGACTATGTAGACGAGTACAAAGAGGTCGGCCAGGAGTATGCGCAGTGGGGCAAAGAGTTAGGTCAAGACTATGCGCAGGTCGGCAAAGATCTGGCGCAGGACTATGCCAATGAGTACAAAGAGATCGGCCAAGAATACGCACAGTGGGGCAAAGAGTTAGGCCAATCTGCTGTTGATCAAGCGGTGGATACGGCGCAATCCGCTGTTGACCAAGCGATGGATACCGCACGATCTGCTGTCAATCAGGCCAAAGATACAGCCCAGACCACTGTTGAACAGGCTAAAGATACAGCGAAGGAGCATGTCGATGCAGCCAAGCACACGGCTAAAGAAAAGACCGAGAAAGCCAAAGACACCGCAAAAGCCTGGAAAAGCTGGTTCAACAATATTTTTTAAGGAAGAGCTGACCAGATGGCTATGGCGCGCAGGAGGGGGATAAGAGATGCTGAAGCAATTCAAGCTGTGGGCAGATATTTTGGGGGAATTCGCTGTGCTGAGCTGGCATGAGCGGGTCAAGGGACTTTGAACGCCCCATAGAACGACAAAGAGAAAGTGTGCCTAGGGGCATGCTTTCTCTTTTCGCGTTATCTGGCTGGGGCATACGGGGACGTTTGCGCATATACTGTTACTAAACGGAAGCCTAGGGCTTGCGGCGTTTTAATTTGCGGAGGTGGCAATATGGGCAATCAGTGGAGTATTGGGGATTATGTCTGCCGTCTGTCTCATCAGAAGGACATTTTGTTTCGGATCGAAAATATCCAGCAGGTGAATGGTACGGCGGTGGCGTCGCTTAAAGGGGTGGATCTAAGACTGTGGGCGGATGCACCGCTTAGTGATCTGGAGCGGGTATCGCCCTCAGAGATCAACCGGCTGCGGCAGGTCTATGTCAGACAGAGCAGCGATCTCATGCGCAATATCGAGAAGCGCCGCGCTGGCACCATCGATCATTTTTTATCAAGGGCTAAGATCAATTTTAAACGGCCGGAGATGACCGAGGCGGAGATCTTTGAAATGCCGGGCACGGTGCTGCATCTGGATGGCGATAAGGAATATCTCGATCTGTGTCTGGCTACTTACCGGCAGCTGGGCATCACTGCGTACGGTTTTTATGTGCCGGAGAGCGAGCAGGCCAATGTGGTGCGCAATTACCTCATGGAGTATATGCCGGACATTTTGGTGGTCACGGGACATGACGGTTTTATCCGGGGCAAGAAGAATTTTTCCGCGCTGGAGAATTACCGCAACAGCCGCGCTTTTGTGCAGACGGTGCGGCGAGCTAGAGAATACGCGCCGGGCCGCGATGATCTGATCATTTTCGCAGGTGCCTGCCAATCGCATTACGAATCGTTGATCCAAGCGGGTGCTAATTTTGCGTCTTCGCCCAAGCGGGTGCTCATCCACGCGTATGATCCCGTCTTCATCGCGGAAAAGGTGGCTTTCACGCCCTTCAACCAAATGGTGCCGATCAAAGAGACAGTCAGTGAGACCATCACCGGCATCGACGGTGTAGGCGGCATCGAGACCAGAGGGCGGCTGCGGCTGGGCTATCCTAAGTCGCCGTATTGATGAGGGCAGTATGTGCGTGTTTTCACAGATAAAATGAGTCCTGGAGCGGTGAAATGCTGTTTGTTTTTGACAGCATTTTGCCGGATTTCTATTGAAAGCCCTATTAAAAGCTGTTATCATAAGCTTATCGACAAATTTTGCCCCAAAGGGGGTTGATCATATGGTTGGCTGGATCGGTTTGGGCGCTTTAGCCTTTGGATTATTTTTGATCTACGATATCAATGAAGTGCGCTGGCAGGATCGCTGGCTGCACAAGCTGTTTTTCACCGGTTTTGGGCTGCTCGTCCTAGCGACAGTGGGCCTCCTCCTGGCGCAGGTCAGACAAGGTCTGCCGCCCCTCGCTCAGCGAGCGGCGGGCGTGGTGCTGACGGCGGTCTTTATGGCGCTTTTGGTCTACACACTTTTTCGGGCGCTGCCCTTTGAAGCGACTTATCAGGAGATTGGCGGCAAGGACAAGCCTTTGGTCTGCCAAAGCGGGGTCTACGCGCTGTGCCGTCATCCGGGCGTCTTGTGGTTCGCTGGATTTTACGGAAGCTTGTGGCTGACGCTGGGGGGAGAGGCGCTGGCTTGGGCAGCGGTGATCTTTAGTTTGCTCAATGTGCTTTATGTCGTGTTTCAGGATCGGTGGACTTTTCCGCAGATGTTTGCCGACTATGCGTCGTATCAGCAGGCTGTTCCTTTTTTGATCCCTAATTGGCAGAGCATCCGACGGTGCTTTGCGACACTACCTCGGAAATGAAGGTGTCCGTATGCGTTTTGAAGACAAATTGAAGCAGCAGGAATATGCGCAGATCTGGCAGGAATACTGCGGTTTTTTGGATCTGTCCATGGAAGAGTATATGTTTATCCAAAACCGGCTGATGCAGGAACAGCTGGAGCTCTGGAGCCAGTGCGAGCTGGGACGGGAGCTTTTGGGCGGGCGCCAGGTGTCGGATATCGGGGAGTTCCGGCGGGTGATGCCGCTGACGACCTATGAGGACTATGCAGACATTTTACTGCCCAAGCGGGGCGATATGCTGCCGGATGAGCCGATCATCTGGATCCAGACCACCTGGGAGGGCGGTAAGCACCCGGTCAAAGTTGCGCCGTATACCCGCAGTATGCTGGACACCTATACGCACAATGTGCTGGCTTGTCTGATTCTTTCGACCAGTCATGCCAAGGGAGAGTTCGACGTCAAGGCAACGGACAAGATCCTCTACGGGCTGGCACCATTACCCTATGCCACAGGGTTATTCCCGCTGGCGCTCAATGAGGAAGTGGGCATCGAATTTTTGCCGTCGGTCAAGGAAGCGGTCAAGCTTTCCTTCAGCGAGCGCAATGTCAAAGGTTTCAAGATGGGGCTGTCCAAGGGCATCGACTTTTTCTTCGGATTAGGCAGCGTGGCGTATTATGTCAGCCTTAGTCTGGCAGCGATGAGCTCCGGCTCGTCTGGCGGTTCTTCCACCAAGGATCTGCTGCTCAAATGTTCGCTCTCACGGCTGGTGCGGCTGCTGAAGGCCAAATACCACTGCCGGAAAGAAGGCAGACCCTTAAAGCCTAAGGATCTCTTCACACTCAAAGGTTTCATGGTAGCTGGTACGGATAATAACTGCTACAAAGACCTTTTGGAAGATCTGTGGGGCGTGCGTCCTATGGAGCTTTTCGCTGGGACAGAGCCCTCCTGCGTGGGTACTGAGACGTGGACGCGCAAGGGCATGTATTTCTTCCCGGACACCTGTTTTTACGAATTCATCCCCGAGGCGGAGATGCTCAAAAATCTGGACGACCCCAGCTATCAGCCGCAGACGTATCTGATGGATCAGGTGCTGCCCGGCGAAAAATACGAGCTGGTCATCTCTGTGCTCAAGGGCGGCGCTTTTATGCGCTACCGCGTGGGCGATGTCTATCGCTGTCTGGGTGTGGAAAATGCGGAGGACGATACGCATATCCCACGCTTCCAGTATCTGGACCGCGTATCCTCCATCATCGATATCGCGGGCTTTACCCGCATTTCTGAGGCGGCTATTGCCAGCGCTGTGGAGCTGTCGGGATTAGCGATCACTCATTGGTTCGCAGCCAAAGAATTCACCCGGGACAACAAGCCTTTTCTCCACCTCTATGTGGAGCTGGCGCCAGAGGCGCTGACCAGCCGGGCGGTGAGCGAACAGATCCTCAGAGAGCATCTGACCATCTATTTTAAATATGTTGACCAGGATTATCACGATCTCAAGCACATCCTGGGCATGGACCCCTTGGAGATCACCATCCTCAAGTGCGGCACCATGGAGCGCTATCTGGCGCGGGCAGACCGGCCGCTGAGACGAATCAATCCATCTGCTTATGAGATCATGGCTCTTCTCGCGGTACAGGAAGAGGACTATAGAACGCCATGGAGGGAGAGACGCTGATATGCAAGACTTCATATTTATTCCCATCATCGCGTTATTCTGCTATTCTTTTTTGATCCTGACTTTTATGGCTGCCAAAAAGACGCCGCAGATCAAATCATTTTTGATCGTGCTGGGCGCAATGCTGTTATGGACTGGCGGATCGCTCTGCATGCGGCTGGAAATGTGGCCGTCAATCCCTTTTTGGTACCACGTTTCTCTCTTGGGACTCATGCTTTTGCCGTACGGCTATTTCGTCTTTATCGCTAATTTTGTGGGCAAAGAAGATACGCCTTTTCGCGCCATCTGGCTGGTGGTCATCCTGGTGCCCACCATCATCAATATGTTCACTGGCTGGTTTTTGGACAGCCCTGAGCGCATCTATCTGGCTGGCAGCGATACGGTGCGCTTCATCTATCACACCACCTGGGGCGTGCTGGTGCTCTACGGCGCGGCGGCAGTGGTGGCTGTGCATGCCATCCTTATGCTGCTTAATGAAGCGCGTAAAGGCAAGGGGGTCAACCGTGGGCAGGTCGTGCCTATCGTCGCAGGCATCCTCATTCTTTTCGCCGGCAATATCGGCATCATGCTCCCCTGGTTCAAGGGTTTTCCGCTGGATATCCTCTGCGGCGTCATCAATGCTTTCCTGCTTTTTTCGGCGCTATACCGCCGCCGGCTGTTCCGGCTGACGCTTTTGGTCTCTAAGAGCAGTCTCTACATCCTCGCCGCAACGCTGTCGCTCATCCTTTTTGCCAATGGTCTGGGCACGCTGGAGCACTTCATCCAGGACAAATTCCCCATATTTTCCTCCTACCGGACGCTTATCATCGCCGTCATTTTCACGATAGCCACCTTTGGCTTCTACTACATCATGAAATGCTTCATCGACTGCGTCTTCATCAAAGAAGAAACGCTGCGTTCCGAGACGCTCAAAGAATTCAGCGTGGCGGTCTCCAAGAGTTTGGAGATCGACGATATTTTGGACGAATTGGTCACGGTGATCAAAGACACTTTGGCTGTGCGGCGCGTCTACGTCTGTATAGCCGAGCCGGGCAAGGATTATTATCA
>CABVBB010000038.1 GCA_902496505.1 uncultured Peptococcaceae bacterium | reverse complement strand
CGGTGTGTTCCCAAGGCTCTAAGGTCTTGCCTAAGTGCCACAGCTGATGACCTGCGCAGTCGATATTGTGCAGATGGCTGAAGACGACTTGATAATCTTTATTGTTCATCAAGTATTCCAAGCAGTCTGCCTGCCACTGATCATAAACATCCCAGGACGGCTCAAAGATCTCACGGACCAATTCATCGTCCTCGCCGCCGATCAGGCTGACTGGTGGGATGTGGCCGACATGCTCTAAGATATCCTTGTGCAGGCTGGCTGGATGCCAGAGCATATCATTGGCAATATCCAAAGCATTGCTGATCCACAGACGAACGATGGTGCCTTCTGGATCGAGCTCTAAGATCTTGTAAGAACGGCAGGCTGGTTTGGTCTCGTCTTTTTTGGTGACATCGTCGATGATGCCGCTGACCATCTGGCCTTTTGGTACGACAACGAACGGTTCTGTTGCTTTTTTGTTTTTGTAGATAGCGACGCGGTCATATTCGCCCTGCTCATTTTGCAGGATGAGGGCCGGACGGCGCATCATGCCGCCAGAGGTGAGCACGGTGAATTCTTTGGCGCCAGCAGGAGCATTGGCCCAGTTTTCAGCCGGTTTGAGCGGGGAATTGATGATGTCATAAGCAACTTTGCTGCCGATAACGACTTCAGTGTCTTCATCGTCCATGACATAGGTACGGATCTCGCCGCCTTTGCGGGCTTCATCGCCCCACCAAAGTTCCATCATCTCGTCATCATTGTCGCCGACGACCATATCATCAATGTCGGTCATGATGCAGCCGACACCAGCTGGTTTTTCTACGCGGGGAGCATATTTAACTTCAGGGATGTCTGGAGTCGCTACGATGATCTTTTCCCAGTCTAACTGAGCAACGCCCATGTTGACGGAGCCTGGCTGAGTACCGTCAACGACGGAGAGCAGCGGGCTGTCAGAGGATGGTGGCCAAGAAGAACCCGGCCAATGCCATACCAACGTTTTCATGCCAGCTTCAGTGGTCACGTTCCATATCTGCTCAGCTTCGCAGTTGCGGGAGTCCATATTGTAAACAACAGCATCTAAGCTGTAAGGAGATTGACGCCAGTAGCAGGTGATGCCATGGGTACCGGGATAAGCGCCGGTAGCCAAAGTCGTCCAGCAGGGAGGCGTGATGGTCGGGATAGCGCCCAAGAGGTGCAGGTCCTCACGGCAGGAGCCGCGGTCGATGTATTTCTGGATATTGGGCAGGCGGCCCTGATCTAATAAATATTTGGTGATGCGCGGATCCATACCGTCGACACCTAAAATCAACAGTTTGTTTGTCATAGCTTCTCTAGACATGTTCGATCTCTCCTTTGAAATTTTCTTGTCTTGATACGTTGTATTATAAATTTGATTTGCTGACTTGTTAATTAGCGCTTTGTGATATGGGGTATTTGTTTTTCTATCCCCACTGCGCTAGATCAATCCTAGGAAACCCCACCACGGGATCAGGATAAAGAAGACTAAGAGCGTGGCCAAAATCATTTTGACGCCGAGTATCTTGATAAAATCGCCCATCTTGATCAGACCGAAGGCGTAGAAGATCAAATAACTCAGATATTCATACGGCAGCAGGACTTGGTCGATACCGACGTAGAGGCCATACAGTGCGCCCAGCGGGTTGATGCCCAAGCCAGCGGCGATCTGAGCGATCGGTTCGCTGAAGCCTGCTAAAATGGCAAATGGGGTCAAGAGGAAGTTTAAGACAACGCCGACTACGTAGATCGCGCCGACGATAACATTTGGCGATAATGGCTCGAGGACTGGAATCAAGAGGTTAGCGACCATGGTGCCGATACCCAGTGCAGACGAGGTGATGCCGATGGACAAGCAGGCAACGCAGAAGAAGACCATGCTGAAATCGATATTTTTGACGTCTGTGCCATTGGCGATCTTGAGCCCTGGAATGAACATCAGCCAGGGAATGACGATGAAGGCCCAGTCTAAAGCAATGTGGTGCAGTTCACCAGTGAGCATGAAGGCGATAAGCAAAATGGTAACAAAGGCACCGACTTTTTCATCATGGGTCATAGGCCCTAATTTCTGATACTCGGCTGCAAAGAATTCTTTGCCGGGGAGTTTTTTGGTCGGTTTGAAGATCTTAGGCAGAAGCCAGGTCAAGCCGACAATGAAGAGGACGTACGGCAGCATATGGCCGAAAAATTGCAGCCAGCTGAGGACATAGGTGCCGCCGGTGCTGTTGGCTGCATTGAGCAAGAGTGACATAAAATACGGCGTATAGATGAACACGCAGGAGGCGCCTGCGGAAAACGCGCCGACGATCATAATGATAGCGGAATCGATACTGCGGCCTAATTCAAACGTTTTGCACAAACCAAAGGTGAACGCCGCCATAATGACCCAGGCATTACCGCCGGTCGCGGTATTGAGGATGGTACCTGCGATAAGTATGCCGTAGAGCAGACCATAGTAGCTGCCGCCGACGCGCAGGATGCACCAATAAGCGATGCGGCGTAAAAGACCGATGCGGTCCAAAACATTGGCGATGAGGTAACCGCCGATGACCACCATCGGCATCGTTTGATGCCAAGCGGAGTAAGCGACCTCCATCGGCACTAAGCCGGTGACCATATAGCCGATCGGAAACATCATCGATACAGCCATCAGGTCGATCAATTCAAAAGCAACTAATAAAATCCCCAATGAGGTGACTAATAAGAACATCTTGACTTCGTAAGTGTACGTTTCATTTGTTGGAAACAATAACAGCATAAGGGGTATGCCCAAGCTGATGATCCATTTTACGATGGTCCCTTTGCTGACCTGCTGTGTTGCCACTGCCATTATTCCCACTCTCCTTTCGCTCGCAACGCCTGACGCATAATTGATCGTGTCATGTGTATTTCCCCCTGTCATTCTTCTTCATTTTCCCAGGACCCTCTTTAGCGCTGCCGGCAAGCTTTATCGATCCTTTCGTTTGACCATATTATACATAATCATTATTTATCCGTTAATAAGCAAATAAGGATATGGGATATATGAAAAACTTTTGGAATGGCTTGAGATGTGCTATAATAAGTGCGGCAATTTATTCTCCAAACATCTCTCAACGAAAGGTCTGGTGTTTTTATGAAGCTGGAGCAGCTCATTTTTTTCTCTGAAGCCGTCAAATACAATTCCATCTCCATCGCTGCTGAACAAAATTTCATTTCCCAACCTGCTTTCAGCTCAGCCATCACCAAGCTGGAAAAAGAGCTGGGCGTGACGCTCCTCCGGCGCAACAGCCGCGGTGTACAGCCTACCGAAGCCGGCGCCATCATCTTGGAAAAAGTCCACGATATCATCGGACTGGTGGGCGATATCCAAGACATCGCCTATTCTCACGGTCAACAGGGCGTGGTCAAGCTCTCCACTATCCCCTGCATGTGCGACCAGATCCTGCCCATCGCCATGCGCAAGATGAACGAGCAGAACACACCGTTTTCCCTTTCCATCAGCTGCGCTGAAAGCCACGAAGTCTACCACAACGTCCTCTCCGGCATGGTGCCCTTAGGCGTGCTCTTTTACTGCGAAGACATCAATAGTCCCGAGATCCGCTACACCCGTCTCTTTGAAGATGAATACGTCCTCTATGTCGGCCCTCAGTCGCCCTATTGGGACGCTGAAAGCATCACCATCGAGGAAGCTATGCGCCAGCCTTACATCGCCTACCGCGAAGAATTCATCAAAAATAACGGCGGCCTCTCCGATACGTTCAATGGCCTGGTGCCCAATATCTATCTGCGCACCGATGAACTGGAGTCCATCAAAAAAATGATCAGCTTGGGCAATTACGTGGCCTTCTTCCACAAGATCATGACCCAGGACGATATCTATCTCCGCGCTGGTCTCATCCGCCCCCTGCCCATCTCCAACTTCAACACCCGCACGGAAGTGGGCTACATCGAAAGCACCAAATACAAGCCCTCCAGCATCGACCGCATGTTTATCGAGACTCTCAAAAGCGCCGTAGAAGATGTTTTCAAAACCGACGCCCCATAAAAAAATGACCAGCCAGAACATATTTGGTGTTCTAGCTGGTCATTTTTCATTGGCCGCGTTTTCCTGATAGACCATTCTTTTGCCCTGAGCATAAGCCTCCAGTCCCGCTCGGTCGCTGATGAGCGTCCCCTTGGCCGTGCGGCGGATGATGCCTTCAGCTTTGAGCTGCTTCATGATCTTGGCCACAGTCACCGCATGGATGCCCAAAAATTGGCCCAAGCGGACATTCGTCAGCGAGCGGTCGATCAGCCACTCGCCCTCCTCTGTACGCTGCGACTGGTCCAAGAGCATCTGGCAGAGCCGATTGGCAATGCGTCCCTCCTGCCGAGACTGGAAGTTGAGATAGAGATCGTAATGCTCTCTGGCCGCCATATGCAAAAGCTCGTCCAAAAGCTCCGGATTGTGCTTAGCATAGGCTAAGAATTCCTCCTTAGGGATGTAGTAGCCCTCACAGTCCGTCTGCGCCACAAAGCTGTTGGTGCTGACGCCTCCGCCATAGACGCTCATAACGCCGACCAGGGACTGAGCCAGCGTATCCGTCTGCTTCACGCCGTAAATGATCTCATCGCCTTTATCATTGAGCACCACCCGGTAGCAGGTGCCCTTGGTCAAGTAATAGATGTGCTCCACCGTTTCGCCCTGCTCGATAATTTTTTCGCCCTTTTTGATGGGACAAAAGACCATCCCTGGTACCTCCAGCATCCTTCCACCTCCCTATCAGCGCAGGATGCGGAGGATATCCGCCTTGAGCGCGGCCAGTTCCGCACTGGCCAGATCTCTGGGATAATCCGCCGCGACCTGCCGCTTGATCGGTGCTTCTCCCGCTCTGAGCAGCACCAGCTCCTGACCGATGAGCAGCGCTTCGTCCACATCATGGGTCACAAAAATAATGCCCACGTTGCTGTGCTGCTTGAGGGCGATCATTTCCTCCTCCAGCGCCAGCCGCGTGAAATAATCCAGCGCCGCAAAGGGTTCATCCATCAACATCAGCTGCGGTTTGTACGCCAACGCCCTGGCAATAGCCACCCTGCTGGCCATACCGCCGGAAAGCTCCGCAGGATACGCCGCTGCAAACCCTTTGAGCCCCATAAGGTCGATCAGCTGATCGGCCAACGCCCAGTCCGGCTTGTCCTGATGAAAGACGATATTATGCCGCACATCCAGCCACGGCATCAGGCGCGGCTCCTGAAAGACCAAGGCCAGCCTGGGCTTATGCGCCTCTCCCTTATCATCATAATACGTCACCGTGCCTGATGTCGGCGTCTCTAAACCTGCCAGCAAACGCAAAAGCGTCGTCTTGCCGCAGCCGCTTTTGCCCAAGATCACCGTCACAGCGTCTGTTTTGATCTCCATATCCAGCGCGTCCAGCACCGGATAAACGCCGCTGTTTGTTTTATAAACCATTCCTACCTCATGGAGGCAGCATACATTTTTCATGCTTCCATCCTTTCCGCTTAGCGCCTGCGATTGAAATAACGGCCGGGATTGCGTTTCAGCTTGACCAGCTTGGCTGTATAATCGGGATTTTGCAAAGCCTCCGTATAGCGCGCCGCCACCATCGCCTCCAGCTCGTCCTGCTCCACGTGCAGTGCCTGCGCCAGATAGACCATGTCGTCCGCCAATTCGCCCAGCTTCATCATGCCCAGCTCCTTGAGCCGCTCGATATAACTATGGGAGACGAACGTCCCCTTCGCCGGCGCAGTAAAAACATAGCCCTCCTGCTCCAGCTCCGTATAAGCTCTGCGGGTAGTGATGGCGCTGACGCCTAATTCCTGCGCCAAAGCCCGCACCGACGGCAGCGGGTCGCCCTCCTGCAAAGTACCATTGATGATCAATTTTTTTACTTGGGTCGCGATCTGTTCATATAAAGCCACATCTGATGTGGTGATGACTTCAATATCCATAATGCCTGCTCCTCCTGTACATATCCGTTAAGATAACAGTAAACCCCCCTAAAATTTTTGTCAAGTTTAAATTTCTCTATTGACATATCTGTATATATACATTATAATAACAGATATAGACGATACTAAACGGAGGTTGAGCGCAATGGACGACCAAGCAAAACGCATCAGAGAAGCCCTATTAGCTGAGCGCCGGGCCCGCATCACAGCCCAGCAGGCCCAGCGCCGTTCCGAGATCGCTGAGCATAAGGCACAGATCGCCGCCGAACGAGCCCAGCGCCGGGAAGAGCTCGGCCAGGAGCAGCTCAGACAGGCGGTCCTCATTCGCGAAGAACGTCTGCACCGACAGTTGGCGCGGGCAGCGATCAAAGCCGCACGCAAAAAACGGCTGATCATCCTCTTCAAAAAGTCCGACAACGAACAGGAATAAGTGATCAATAGAGAGGGGGAAGGCATATGTTCAAACCAAATCAACAAGCGGCGTACTGCCCGATCTGCGGTGCGCCTTTAGAGTATGACACCATTGACCAATTTGATGTCCCAGTGGGCTACAGCGTCCAATGCAACGCCTGCTGCCGCTACAGCGACATCTGGGTCAACGGCCTGCGGGAAGTCCAGTGCGGCGATTGGTGCAGCCCGGACTATGATTCCGATTTCGGTGCAATGACCCAAAAGGACAAATGGCGGGAAAGAGGGCTGCTCCTCTGTCTCAACGGCCATCTTTTGTGGGAGCGTCTCCAGTACAAATGGACGCAGCGCAAAGCGACCGCTCAAGATCATACTGAGGCGACCGCCTGAGCTTTCGCCGTAAAACGGCCAAAGCTCCGCAATTATTTCGCTGCCTATTCATCCAGGCAGCCCCTACCCCAATACTGATGATACCACCGTGCTTCGGCACTTCATGATAGATCCTCCGGCGGCAGTCGGCGCAAAGCTTCCCACAGCCTCCTCCCAACAGCCGCCGGAAATAAGCCTTACTCACTCACTTACACCTCTATATACGAAAAGGACCCAGCCGCAATAGGCTGGGTCCTTTTGTTATAAACTTTTCTAGCTAGATCTCATCTTCCATGAAATATTTCATGCCGATCTTTTTTAATTCTGCCGTTGTCCGCAGCTCCTGATACTTGACAGGCTGAGCGATCGCTTCAAGCTCGGCGATCAGCCCGCGGTATTCCGGCTCACTCATGGCGTGCACCATGGTGTAGAGATTGTAATCGAACTCTGGCAGTTTATTGCGATCATAGCAGTGAGTGACGCGGGGATGGACGGCCATTTTTTCGCCGACCTCCTTGACCCGTTCCTCGGGAACATCCCACACCACCATGGAATTGATGGTATAGCCCACATTATTATGCCGGAGCGCGATAGAAATCCGTTTCAGACAGCCCTTGTCCATCAGGCCGCGGATGCCGTCCAAAAGCTCTGCCTCTGTCATCCCCAGTTCCTCGGCCAATACTTTGTACGGCTCGGGGACCAGCGGCAGATCCTTCTGCAGCGCCCGGACAATATTGATCTCTTGTTCACTGAGCATCTCTAGCCCTCCAAATCAAAGGTCACGTTGATCTTATAACGCCGGTTGGTGTAGAGTCTGAGCAGCTTTTCCACATACGGCTGCGCTTCGATCTCATCCAAGATCCGCTCTCTCGTCTCCACATCACGGGCGATCAACGTGAACCACATATTGTACTCATGCTCCCGCACATAATTATGGGTGATGCCGGGATAACGGTTGACCACCTGTGCTGCCGCGGCTAATCGTTCCGGCGGCACCTTGATGGCGCACAGCGCTGAGACATAGCCCAGCTTGCCGGAATTGAAAAAGCCTGACATGCGACGGATGATATTTTCTTCCTTGAGCAGAGCGATGCGGTCGATGACCTCCGCTTCACTCACGCCGCCGATCTCCTCAGCCATGGCCAAGTAAGGCCGTGAGGTCACCGGGATACCCCGCTGCAAGATCATCAGGATCGCTTTATCCACTGGATCTAATTGGTGCATAGACGGCCCTCCTTCAGCGTTTTTGCTGCAAGATGCACAGCGGATCTTCGCTCATATAATCACCCTCGTGATAATAGGCTGCACGTGCCCGGCAGCCGCCACATTTGTTCTTATAGCCGCAGTGTCCGCAGAGGCCGGAATAATCCAGCGTCCGCAGTGTCTTAAAGACGGGACTGTCGGCCCAAATCTCGTCAAAGGGCGTTTCTTTGACATTGCCGATCTCCATTTTCATATACGCGCAGGGCTGCACATCGCCCTTGGGGCTGATGATGCAGTAGCTGGTCCCTGCTAAGCAGCCTTTAGTGAAACGCTGCTCCATGCCCAGCTCTTCTGCCACCCGCATGAACTGCGGTGCGCAGGTCGGCTTGATCTCGATAGGCACTGTCTGCGCCTTCTTCATGATGCGCACCAAAAGGTTTTCGTAATCCTCACGCTTGAGCGCCTGATCCACGATCTTTTCCCCACGGCCTGTTGGCACCAAGAAGAAAATGTGGTGAGCCGACGCGCCGAGTTCTACAGCGAAATCGGTGATAGCCTCCACTTCTTCCTGGTTCCAGTCCATCACGGTGGTGTGGATCTGCACTCTGAGACCTGCGGCCAGGCAGTTTTTCATGCCCGCTACCGCCAGATCCCACGCGCCGTCCAATTTGCGCAGCGCGTCGTGCTTGTCTTTATCCAAACTGTCCAAGCTGATGCCAGCGCCCATCAGTCCTGCTTCTTTGAGCTTCACTGCCGCTTCCGGCGTGATCAAAGAACCATTGCTACCCAAAACAGGGCGCAGGCCCTGCGCTCTGGCGTGAGCGATCAATTCATAGATGTCCGGCCGGGTCATAGGCTCGCCGCCGGAAAAGATCATGATCTTAAAGCCGGCTTTGGCCACTTCCTCAATGAGTTTTTTGGCCTGCATCGTATCTAATTCACCTGCGGCCTGCTCGCCCGATTCCCGGTAGCAGTGGTCGCAGAACATATTGCATTTATTGGTGGTGTTCCAAGACATGATCATGGTAGATCCTCCTCCATTATTCCGGCTTCGGCAGAGAGCATTCCTCATCGGTCAGGAAGCACGCTGGGTCAAAGCCCCAGAAATCGCCGGTCACTGCTTCGCCTCTGGCGCGGAAATTGCCATTGCAGACATCCAGCCAGGTGCAGGTCTGGCAGCGGCCCTGGAGCAGCTTTTTGCGGTCCTTGAGCCCTGCCATCAGCGGATTGGACGTGTCGGTCCAGATCTCGCGGAAGGAACGCTCACGGATATTGCCCAGCGTATGGTGCTGAGTGAACTGGTCCGGATGGACGTTGCCCTCATTGTCCACATTAGCGAAAGCAATGCCGGAGCGATTGCCGCCGTTGGTTTTGATCAGGCGGTAAATATAAGCCGCCCGCTCGGGATCGGTGTCTTTGTATTTGAGATAGAGATAGACGGCGTCAGCGTGATTATCCACCATCAGGATCTCCTTTTTCAGCCCGCGGCGGTGGAAATCCAGCGTCCGCTCGATGATGAGATCCAACACATCCCTGGTCTCCTAATGGGTCAGGTCATCCTTGACGATGGCATTGCCGCGGCCGGAATAGACCAAATGATAGAAACAGATACGGTCGATGTTTTCTGTCTCCATCAGATCCAAGATCGCATTCACGTCCTGGAGATTGTTCTTGTTGATGGTGAAGCGCAGACCTACGCGCTGCCCTACTGCCCGACAGTTGCGGATGCCCTCCATGGCCTTGTCAAACGCGCCCTCAACGCCGCGGAACTGATCATTGACTTCACGCAGACCATCTAAGCTGATGCCCACATAACCCACGCCCACATCCTTGATCTTCTGCGCCACTTCCGGCGTGATCAGCGTGCCGTTGGTCGAAAGCGTCGGCCGGATGCCCATTTCCTTGGCGTGCTTGGCCAAAATGAAGAAATCCTCGCGGATCAGCGGTTCCCCGCCGGAAAACAAAATGACCGGCGTCTTGAACTCTGCCAATTCATCGATAAATTTCAACGCTTCCTCTGTGGTCAGTTCATTGTCATACTTTTTGCTTTCCGAACTGGAATAACAGTGGCGGCACTTGAGATTGCACGTCCGCGTATAATTCCAAGCCACCACCGGTCCGCGGCCTTCACTGACCCCGTTTTTCTGATCCTTGGATTTTTCCGTGTAACGCAGCTCGTCCCCATAATAGGTATCGCCGGTCAACATCTTCGTTAAACTTAACATGAGCTACCTCCATAACATATCTATCCATCATCACTTTATTGTAAACTTG
>CABVBB010000037.1 GCA_902496505.1 uncultured Peptococcaceae bacterium | reverse complement strand
TTACCCCGACCTACGAATATGCTTCTCAGGCGATTTCGCCCTACGAAAATTCCGTCATCGTTTCCAATGATGTCGACTTTCATAAAAAACTGCTCCTCCAGGACAATCGTCTGATGGCCTTGATGCCGCTCACGGCTTACCAATTATTTTTCAACAGCCGCCGTTTCACCGCCCGTCCGTTTTCTGGCAGTATCCATTTCATGCACGCCATACTGATCGCACCGCAGCCGCGGCCTATCGTCCTGGCTTTAGCCCAGCGCATCCAGAAATGCTGTCGGTCCCTCTAGCCAGAAACGGTGTTTTCACCTCGCTTTCTATCGTCTTTTGCTTTTTGTTCAATGACCTTTCCTTGCTATAAGTATTGCACATACGTTCAATAAGTGTCCATCACATTAACGGTATAAGCTCATTTGTGGTTACAATCAAATCATAGAAGCCGCTTATTCGCCGTCAGAGAGTCCCAAAAAAGGCTGTCGCAATAACGATTTTTATCGTCGTTGCGACAGCCTCTTTTTCTAACATTTTTTGTCAAGCTCAAACGCTGCTTCCTAAGGATAGCGGTATTGCGCTTACAGGACATAGGCATCTTCACTGCCGTCATTTGTCGGCTGGCGCAGATTACCCTGCTCGTCAAAGTAGACGCCCTCCATGCTGGAACCATCTTGATCGAAATAGACAATATCGTTGGTCAGGAGGTTGATCTTGCAGGGGGTAGAACTGGTTACGCGCGGCGCGCGGTTGGTGTTGCTGTTGATATAGAGCCAATCGCCGTCAATGGTAATATCGGTCTGCTTATTCCACTCTCCATAAACGTCGATTCCGTGACCGCCGTCTTGACCTTTAGTCACCTCATAGCCATAAATATCCCGCAGGCGGCCTCTTGGCTGAAAGGCTTCACCCTTCTTCTGTACGAAGACATTTTGATGCAGCGGCTCGAAGGAGGGATCATAGTAGACCCGCACAGTATAATCGCCGCTGGTGATTTCTGTCATCTCGACCTTAGCTATCACAACCAGTCCCTGATCCAGGGGAATACCCTCCAGCTGAGCCGCGCCGTTATACTGATAGAAGCAGCCAAAGGTATCAAACAGCCAGTGCCAGGTCATGGGAAAATAGATCACATCCTGATAACTGAGCAAAGGATAAGCTTCCTTGCTGTTATCAATACGCTGACCAAAAACAGTCACTGGCTCAGTGACTATAGTCGCTCGGTACGTTTGTCGTTCCTTAAGAGGCGGCCACTGATACATCCTTCCGCCTTGGTCTAACGGTACATTAGCGCTAGGCGTTATGACCAGCCCCGTTTCCTGGCTCCAGTTGCTCTCGATGCCCAAAAGCTGGCCATGATCATAGGTCATGGGCCAATAGGTAATATCCTTATAGACCAACAGCGGATATTCGTCACTTCCCGTTTGAAAACTATATCCGGCTACCTTCACCGGAAAATCCGGCGAATATGCCGTCACCGTCTGGCCAGCCGCCCAGGCTTGAGACGGCCCCACCAGCAGCAGGAGCAATACCAACAGTCCCGCATATTTTTTCATCTCCTAAACCTCCTTTGTATGGCTGTGCTCGTTACACCTCCATTGTAACGCTCATTTGGCTATTCTTCAACCGCCCAGCGTTACAATTTGTAATTGCAGCGTTTGCTCTGTTATCTAATTAACCGCTGTTAGACATAAATACTAATTATACTTATAATTGAAATTGTACAAACCACCTATTTAAAAGGAGTGTTGATCATGTTGGAACGCAAAGCTCTCAGCAAGAAAATTTTGGTACTTGGTATCGATGGTATGGATGCTCGTCTTAGCCAATACCATATGTCGCAGGGTCATATGCCCAATCTCGCCAAGTTGGTCGCTCGCGGCGCTGCCCGCTCTGATCTGGAAATGTTAGGCGGCCACCCTACTATTACCCCACCCATGTGGACCACATTAGCTACCGGCGCTTTTCCGATGACGCACGGCATCACCGACTTCTGGCGGCAAAACCCCGAAAAGCTGGATACTTTCGGCTACAATCTGGATTCTCGTCTCTGTCAGGCTGAACAGCTGTGGAATGTCTTTGCTGAAGCAGGCAAAAAAACACTGGTCTGGCATTGGCCTGGCTCTTCCTGGCCGCCAAGCTCAGACAGCCCCAATCTGCACGTTGTTGACGGAACACAGCCTGAAGGCGTCAACATGGGCACTGCGCAGGTAGAAGGCGAATATATCGCTGCTGCTTCGACATCCATTCAAGAAGTCACTTTCCGCAATAAGATCGGCAATGATTCGCACATGTGCGTCATCACAGACCTAGAAGCAGCGCCTGCTGATGAGGTCAGCTATGATGATTATGTTTCCTCTCCAGATATTCAAAACGTCATTTTGGACAATATCACTGCACCGGATTGGACGAATACAATCCTGGATGCTAGTCTTTCGTCCATCAAACCAGCCTCAGGCTGGGCCGCTGCACCAGAAGGCGCACTGGAGTTTACTATTCTATTCTCCAAAGGCTTGATCCGCCGTTTGGCTCTGCTGCTGCCCAATGAGGACGGTATTTATGATCATCTGGCTATCTATAAGAGCAAAAAAGATCTCGAGCCTATTGTTGCCATCGCCAATCAGGAATTTGCTCAAGATGTGCTGGACGAAGCCGTCAAAAATGATACCCATTACGAGGTCAATCGCAATATGCGCGTCTTGGACATCGCTCCCGATGGCAGCCAAGTCCGTCTATGGATCTCGTCAGCTATGAATATTCATGACAATACCGTTTGGCATCCAAAAGCTCTGTTTGATAAAGTCATCAAGAATGTCGGTTATCCTCAGCCCGCTTCTAATCTGGGCTTCACAGACAAACAGCTGGTAGTGGACTGCATGGAAGAAAACTGGATGCGTACCTTGAAGTGGCAGGCTGATGCGATCAACTTCCTGATTGAAGATGAAGAGTATGACGTCGTCTTTTCTCACGTCCACAATGATGATGGTGAAAAACATATGTTTTTAGCTCACTGCAAAGAGAATCCCGCTGGCCCGCTGAGTTCTGAAGAATATTTAGAGATCCTGCTCAATGTCAGCCGTCAAAACGACTATTATATCGGCCGCTTCCTGCCGCTCTTGGATCAGGGCTGGACGATACTGCTTGTATCCGATCATGGCCTAGTCTGTCCAAAACACCATAAATCCGACCTCATTTCTGGCGGTGTCGTCGTCGAGCCTTTCCGCAGCTTAGGCTATCTGGATGTTCTCAAAGACAATGAGGGCAATGACACCAATCAAATCGATTGGAGCAAGACACGGGCTGTCATGACCCGCATGAACATGGTCTATATCAACCAAAAAGGCCGCTTCCCCACTGGTATCGTTGAACCAGAGGATGTAGAAGACCTTGTCCAGGAACTGATCACGGCCTTGTATAACTACCGAGATTCTCGTACCGGCAAACGCTGCATTGCACTGGCCTTCCGCAATCAGGACGCGAAAGTTATCGGTCTGGGAGGACCAGAATGCGGCGACATCATTTATTTCACTGCTGAAGGCTACAATGATGGTCATGGCGACTCTCTCTCCACGACCCACGGTGAATCCCATACCTCTACCTCGCCGATCTTCGTCGCTGCCGGCGCAGGCATCAAGAGCGGCTATACGACAGACCGCATCATTCGTGAGGTAGACGTAGCGCCTACAGTAGCTGTTTTGGGCGGCGTACGCTTCCCGAAAAATTGTGAAGGTGCACCAGCCTATCAGATCTTTGCTTGTGAAATTTAAGCATCTGCTTTCTAAGGTTTGTCAGCAGGAAATATTTCCTGCTGACCTGCCCTTTCTGCTGTCTTTCGTTTCCCTTCTTTCATCCAAAAGGAGTTGTTGATAATGCCCGCTAAGCTGTCTAAAAATACAAAATATTATATTCATTCGACCATCGGCATCTTGCTGATGTTTGGCTTTGGTCTGCTGCCGCCTTTTGAACCCTTGACACCGCTAGGCATGAAGTATATCGGCATTCTCTTAGGTCTCATCTATCTCTGGTCTTTGGTCGAAATGCTCTGGCCCAGTATCCTGGCCTTAGTCGCCGTTATTTTAACCGGCCAATTTTCTGGTGCTGCTATCACGCCCAAAGCTTTCGGCGGCGATACGATCCTCTTAGTCATCCTTTCTTTAGCCGTTATCTATGCCCTGACCAATACTGGTATGTTTAATTATGTCACCAACTGGCTGCTGTCCCGCAAATGTTTCCAAGGCCATCCGTGGATCTTAAGCGGCACGATCCTTGTCACGATGTATTTCCTCGCTGCACTAAGCGGCGGCAATATGGCGCTGCTCTTTTTACTGTGGGAACTCATCTACAAAATTGCTGACCAAATCGGCCTCCCCCGTACTCATCCATACTGCGGCAGTATGGCAATGGGTCTGATCATGACTCTTGTCATAGGCTCCTGTTGTCTGCCTTTTATGCCTACCTATCTCTTCGTCGTCGGTATGTTCCAGAACATGACCGGCATGGCCAGTATCCCTATGATCAAAGCCGTACTGATGAACCTCTCTATCGGCTTTTCGATGATCCTCATTTATTTGCTGCTGATCCGTTTCATCTTGCGCATCGATGTCTCCAAAATTAAAGAGGCACATTTAGAAAGTTTGCTGCAATCTCTGCCTCCCATGAATAGACGACAAAAGTTCTCCATGCTTTACCTGGTCCTCTTTATCGTTATGCTGATTTTGCCCGGCACGATCAATCTTTTCAGCCATGGTGCATTTGCAGCCGCTTTGGCTAACCTCGGCACTATTGGTATGTGCTATCTCATGTTCGCTATCCTCTACATTATCCGCATTGACGGCGAACCTATCCTTATCTTTCGCGAAGTCGCTCACCAGATCCAATGGGAAGCCGTCTCGCTAATGGCCGTCATCTTTTCGTTTTCGCCACTGATCACTGCCGAAGGCACTGGCGTTTCTCAATGGCTGATGGGTCTTGTCAACCCCTTATTAGGCGGCCATACTCCCTATGTTTTTATGCTGATCGTTTTCCTGATCACCCTGATCTTGACCAACTTTGCCAACAATACCGTCGTCATGGTGCTGATGATCACCATTATCAATGTTTACGCTCCGCAAATGTCACTGAACCTTCCTGTCATGGCCTTTCTGATGCTGTTCATGTCCCAAACAGCCTTCCTGCTGCCCGCCTCATCAGTCTATGGCGCTTTGATTCATTCCCAAGCTGAGATCGTTTCCAAACGCCAGCTGTATATCAGCGCAGTCATGACTATGATAGCCGCCTTCTTGACCATGATCTTGACGGCTATTCCCTTAGGCAGCATCCTGCTCTAAAACACTTTACCGATTTTCTTTCAAGAGCGCGCCAATGCGCTGTATAAGCAAGGCGTCTTTGCTTCCCTCAGCTGTGATATACCCGCTGTAAACGGGGATCTGCTCAGTTAAGGGAATGAAGACGCCATTTTGATGTTTTTGCTCAATGAGCCTATCCTGCTTGCTTTGAAAGGCTAAGCCCGCCGCCAGGTCGCTCTCGATCATCTTTGTAAAAATTTCATCACTGACTGCTAAATAGCGTGCTTGATCCTGAAGATTTTTTTGCCGCAGCACGGACTGTACCATATTATTTTCCGAGTTGATCTCTTCAAAGATCATGATGGGGTATTTCTCCACCACCTTCTGCAAGGAAAGTCTGGTGTACTGGGCCAGCGAAGAACGATCGCTGATATACACGCCAAAATAATAGGTATCCAGCTGCTTAAAGCTTAATCCATTCTGATCAAGCAGCTTCAATTCTTCTTTCAAAATATACGTTAGGCCCAGATCTGCTTCTCCCAAACGGATCGCTTCTATCATTTCATGGATTTGACATGGCAGTATCTTGATTGAACACTCAGCAAACTCCTTATAAAGCTTTGGGATCATCTCAGCCATCTCCCCGCGCAGCATACCAGCATGCATCATGATCACCAAGGCCTTAGGCGCTGTCATCTCCTCCTTGATCTCCTCCCGAAGCTTGGCGATGCGGCCAAAAATATCCTCGGCAGCGGCTAATGCTTTTTGCCCCGCTGCAGTCAATTCTACGCCCTTACTCGTCCGCACCAAAAGCACAGCGTCCAGTTCCTCTTCCAATAGCCGCATAGCTGTACTGATAGCCTGCTGCGACACATGCAGATTTTCCCCCGCCATATTCATCGATCCCACCAAGGCGATTTCCCGTAAATACTGAAATTGCTCCAATCGCATCTCTTAACCCTCCCCTGCAGCTCTTTACTCCATTGTAGGGAATCTCCCAGATTTACGCAACCATTTTTCGCCTTTATATTTATAATATCGACAAAAAGTGCAGATAAAAAAAGCCGGAGGGCTGATCTGAAGCCTCTCCTGCTTTGCTTGCCTGCACGGCGTTATACTTCCTCTGCTGCTTGATCGTCCGGCCCCCAGTAAGCTCGCATGCTGATGAAGCGGCCTGCTTCGTCAAAGGTCATGACGTCTGTGACGTGGATCACCACTTGTCCAGTATGGACGATGAAACTGATGGTGGCGGCGTTGGTGAAGGAGGCGCGCGGCGCAAGGACTTGTTCCAGCCAGTTCGGCCCCTCCAGCGCTTTGCTGTACATGGCGGTGATGGCCTCTTTCCCCTGGATGAATGAGCGGCCGTAGGGGTCTTCCACTGTGGCGTCGTCCGCATAAAGGGCCAGGAGCGCGGGCAGATCTTTGACATTAAAGAAATGGATGTAGTCAAGCAGGGCTTTCTTCATCACAGCGGGTGTGAGCATAGCAAGGACTCCTTTCGTGAGAACAGGATACGGATACTATAAAAAAACGCAGGCAGCTGCCACAATATCTCTGCGGCGGCTGTCTGCTGCTTTTCTACTTCAAAATATAGGCGATGCCGATACTGCCGGGGCCGACGTGGATGCCGACGATGGGTCCGATGGATTGGATGCGGACGGGATGATCCAGCGTCGTCTGCAGGGAATCGGCCAGTTTGCGGCCATCCTCGGGGCAGTTGATATGGTGGACGATGATATCGCCCAGACCGGCGCTGTTTTTCACATCGTTTAGCATGATCTCGATGATGGAGGCGATGGCTTTTTTCTGACTGCGCACCTTGTCCAAGACGATGACTGCACCGTCTTTGACGGTAAGGATGGGCTTGATCTGCAAAAGATTGCCCAAAAGCGCTGATGCACCGCCGATGCGGCCGCCTTTGCGCAGATAATCCAGGGTATCGGGGCAGAAAACGAAATGGATCTTGTCCCGTGCATCCTCAGCCACCTGGAGCACTTCATCCAGGCTCTGGCCTGCCTGCGCCGCTTTAGCGGCCTCGATGGCCAAAAAGCCCATGGGCATACCGGTATTGAGGCTGTCAAAAACTGCGATGCGGCACTGGGGATATTTTTCCATGACCATTTTGGCGGCCAGAGGGCCGGCACTGGTCACGGTGCCGCTGAGCTTAGAGGAGAGGAAGATGGCCAGGATGTCCTGTCCGTTTTCCGCTGCGCGCTCAAAGGCCGCTGTCAGCTCATCCATGCTGGGCTGGGCTGATTTGGGGATCTCCTTGGCCCGAGCCATTTCTTCATAAAAGGTATCGTTGGATAATTCCATCTCTCTGCGGCTCTGGCCGTCCATGACCACATTGAGGGAGACCACATCGATATCGTATTGGGCCAGATAATCCTCCGGTAAATAGGCCGTACTGTCTGTAATGATTTTGACGCTCATGCTTTCCACCTCATGCTCCAATAATAGTTACTTCCATTATACACGGAAAACGGCGTTTTGGAACACTTTTTCTGTAATTCCTTTGGCTGGGAACAAAATAGTGCGCTTTATCAGGTGACATCGCAGCTGCCGCCGTGGGTCTCGCACAGCCACCAGCCGTTTTTGCCCTGCAGCTTGGCGCCGTAAAGCGCTTGGTCAGCAGCGCGGTAGGCTTCGTCAAAGCCAATGGCTGCACACTCACCGATGAGCACGATGCCGATGCTCACCGAGAGCTCTGCGTCAACGTATTCGCTGTCGAACTGCTCCTTGACGATGCGGCAGAGCTGGCAGGCTTTGCGCACCACCCCTTCTCTGTCCCGCACCGCCTTCATCAGCACCAAAAATTCATCGCCGCCCAGCCGCCCGACAATATCGCCGCTGCGGAAGCTGCTTTGCAGGATATAGGCCAGATCCACCAGCACTTTGTCACCAGCCTGGTGACCGTAGAGATCATTGACCCTTTTAAAATTATCCATATCCAGGATGAATAGCGCACTGAGGCTTCGCCCGGCACAGTGCTTGAGATAATCATCGATCTCAGCTTCGATGCTGCCGCGGTTGTAAAGCTCGGTCAGCGCATCCATCTTCGCCCGCCGCAGGAGAAGCTCATGCTGCTGACGCCGCTTCGTCACTTCGATCAAGAGCCGTATGTAAACCAGCTGGCCGCCTTCCTCCACCAGCGTGCCCTGGTCAGATACCCAGATCATGCCGCCGTCGGCTTGCTTGAGGCGATATTCCAAGCCGAAATGGCGCTGCTGCCGCAGCTGCTCGCGGATCTCCTGCCGCACCATTTCCCGATCCTCCGGTACCACCAGGGACAAATAATCTGTCTCAGCCTGCGCCCACAGTGCCTCATCTGTCATTTTGAGCAGCGCAGCGATCTGTCCGGTCGCATAGATCAAGGGCTGTTCCTCACCTGCCCCTGTTACGATCATCGCCCCGACCCATTCTGTAAGCAGCTTCTTGCTCCAAAACACGCCATCTCGCACGGGTTCCATATCCGCCATCCCTTCTGTCTACTCCTTAAGGCCTGTAATGTATATAGTATATGCGCGTAACTTGTAAAATATACCAAATCCGCTGCTTTTTTGTACGATTTTTTTTTGATTTAGAGACAAACGAAAAAGCCAGCCTCTCATGAGACTGGCTTCACTTTTGCGGCCAAGGCGGATAGGCCTTCGCCCTGGACTTAAAATTCGGGATAGACTTGCTGACACTGGGCGAGATCAGCGGCCTCCAGCGGGGAGATGTAGATCTCAGCGGACTGGGAAAGATCGTTATCCATAAAGGTCTTTTTCTGGAGCAGATCGACTACTAAAGGATAGGCTTCCTCTGCTGACTCGGTCTCCAGCCAGATGCCCAGCAGCTGGTCGTCCAGATAGTCATAGCCGTTGTCCGTGACAGCGCCGTGGGTCCATTGCTCCAGCTGTTCCGGCAGGGTGTAGCGCAGGTCGAGATCGGGATTGTCCAATTTTTCGGGGTCTAGGGTAATGATAATGGTTTGCATGAATGCGTTCCTCCTGACTTGGCAGAGCGTTGCTGCCTCTACTAAATAAGCCACATTTTACCATGGTCCAGAGTGTATGGCAAGCCCTATTCTGCCAGGAACTATTGAGGCCGCTCACTCCCTCTGGCGTTCGTAATCGGCCCGCAGCTGGCCGCAGGCGCCGTCGATATTGCCGCCGAATTCGCGGCGCATGGTGACCAGCACCTGCTCTTTTTTGAGCGTATCGTAAAAGGCGCGGATGCGCTCGGGCGAACTGGCGGCAAAGCCCAGATTCTGCGTGCCGTTGTAGGGGATGAGGTTGATATGCAGCCGGCTGCCCCGGACCAGCGCGGCCAGCTGGCGGGCCTGCTCAGGACTGTCATTGACGCCGTCTAATAGGATATATTCGAGCATGACCTTTTTGCCGCTCTCTTGGGCAAAGGTACGCACCGCTGCCATCAATTCCGCCAAGGGATAGCGGCGGTTGACCGGCATGAGCTGGCTGCGCAGGTCATTTTCCGCAGCGTGCAGGCTGACGGCCAGCTGCCCATGATAGGGGCTGGCCAGATAATCATAGATGCGCGGCGTGATGCCGCAGGTGGACACGGTGATGTGCCGAGGCCCGATGGCCAGTCCCCGGGGACAAGTGATGGTCTCTAGGAAGGTCATCACTGCGTCATAATTATCAAAGGGCTCACCAATACCCATGAGCACCACATTATCCACCTTTTCGCCCAGGGCGCGCTGCACGGCCAACACCTGCGCCGTCATTTCGCCGGCAGAAAGCCCCCGTACCTTTTTGAAGCGGCCGCTCTGGCAGAAGGCACAGGCCATATTGCAGCCTACCTGGGTAGAGATGCAGACACTATTGCCGAAGCGCTGGCGCATGAGCACTGCTTCGATGAGGCTGCCATCTGCCAAGGAGAACAGAAATTTGCTCACACCGTCGCCGTCCGTGCGCTGCACGAGCCGC
>CABVBB010000036.1 GCA_902496505.1 uncultured Peptococcaceae bacterium | reverse complement strand
CGATTGTGCTGTATTATAATGAATGTAACTTTTTGATGGAGACATATAACAGTTTGCAATGACAGCAAGTTTGTTTCCTGATTCGTATTAAACATAGGGGAGGACATATGGGAAACTTAATTTCTTTTAAGGATTACAGCATGGGTTTCCAAGAGCGGGACGGCAGTGTCGAAAATATGCTGGATCGTATTTCCTTTGACATAGAGGAAGGAACAGCCTTAGGCGTAGTTGGCGAATCAGGCTGCGGCAAAAGTATGACCAGTTTGTCCATCATGGGCCTTTTGCCTGATGGAGCAGTTGTCCAGGGCGGCAGCATCGAATATCTCGGTCAAGATCTTTTGCAGAAAACGCCCGCTGAAATGCGCGCCATTCGCGGTAAAGAGATCGCCATGATCTTTCAGGAACCTATGACTTCGCTCAATCCTGTGCACACTATCGGTTTTCAAATCGGCGAGATGCTCAAGATCCACTATCCTGAGCTGTCGAAGGAGGAAGTCGAAAAACGTGTTATCGCGCAGCTGGAGGCTGTTGGCATCTCCAATGCCAAAGAACGCATCAAGCAGTATCCGCATCAATTTTCCGGCGGTATGCGTCAGCGCGTGATGATCGCCATGGCGATCATCTGCAAGCCCAAGCTTTTGATCGCGGACGAACCGACCACTGCGCTGGACGTGACCATCCAGGCGCAGGTATTGGATCTGATGCACAAGCTCAAGCAAGACGGCGCCCTGATGATGGTCACGCATAATTTGGGCGTTGTCGCCGAATTGTGCGAGGAGATCGTCGTTATGTACGCTGGACGAGTCGTGGAGAGAGGCACGCTGACGGACATCTTTGATGAGCCGCTGCACCCCTATACGCAGGGTCTGATGGCGGCGATACCGACCTTATCCTCTGAAAAAGGGGAGCTTTTCACCATTCCTGGGACCGTGCCGTCGGCCAGCGATTTTCCTAAAGGCTGCCGATTTGCACCCCGCTGCGATCGGGCTAAGCCGGAATGTCTGCACGATGTTCCGCCCATCAAGCAAGTCAGTGCCAAGCATTATGTGCAGTGCTGGCTGGAAGTATAAAATGCACAAGGAATCAATGAAAAAGGAGGACAAGGCATTGACAGCAGAGCCTATTTTGCAAGTCCAAGGCTTGACCAAGTATTTTGACATCAATGCAGGTCTGTTCAAGCCCAAAAGGCAGGTCCATGCAGTGGAAAACGTGTCCTTTGTGCTCAACGAGTCAGAGACACTAGGCATCGTCGGAGAATCAGGGTCCGGCAAATCGACCCTGGCCCGCGTCATTTTGGGGCTGCTGCCTGAGACTGGCGGCAAAGTGTTCTATCGCGAGCAGGATATCACCGGTCTGCATGGCCGCCAAGCCAAAAAGCTGCATCAAGAACTGCAAATGGTTTTTCAAGATCCTTATGCCTCGCTGAACCCGCGGCTAAAGATCGGTGAAGCCATTGCTGAACCCATGCTGGTCAATCATGTGGTCAAGGATAAAAATGAAGCCAAGCAGGAAGTCAAACGGCTGTTGGAGACGGTCGGTCTGCGCGAGGATATGATCGAGCGCTTCCCTCATGAATTTTCCGGCGGCCAGCGGCAGCGTATCGGTATTGCCCGCGCGCTGGCCCTTCAGCCCAAGATCTTGATCTGTGACGAATCCGTATCCGCGCTCGACGTTTCGGTACAAGCTCAGATCCTTAATCTGTTCAATCAACTCAAGCGGCAGCTCAACTTGACCTATATGTTCATCGGTCATGATCTGTCGGTGGTCAAATACATCAGCGACCGTATCCTGGTCCTTTACCTGGGTGAGGTCATGGAAATGGCGGAGACAGAAGAATTGTTCGCCCATACCCTGCACCCCTATACCAAGGCGCTGATCTCAGCTATTCCTGAGCCTTCCACCAAAGGCCGCAAGCAGCGGATCCTGCTGGAAGGCGATATCCCGAGCTCGGTGGATCCGCCTGCAGGCTGCCGCTTCTGCACGCGCTGCTACCAGGCGACGGACAAATGCCGCACAGAGCATCCCGCTTTGACAGAAGTGCGGCCAGGACATTTCGCCGCGTGTCATTACGCTGTGCAGCCAAAAGGGGGCAAGCTCAATGGGTAGATATTTGTTAGGCCGGGCAGGCAAAGGCCTCTTGACCCTGTTCGTGTCCATTTCTGTCACATTCTTCGTCATTCGCTGCATGCCGGCGGACCCTGTATCCATCATGGTCGATCCCAAGCTGGGGCCAGAGGTGCAGGAAGCCATGAAAGCCCAGTTAGGATTGGATGCGCCGCTTTGGCAGCAATACCTCATCTTTTGGCGCGACCTGTTCCATCTGGATCTAGGCGTATCCTTCCGGACCAGAGAACCTGTCATTGACGTGATCATGCAGAAGCTGCCCTGGACGCTGCTGCTTTTGGTGATCGTTCTTGTATTGGCTCTGGCTATCGGCATCCCCGTAGGGATGGCCGCAGCCAAGCGCAAAGGCAAACTCTTTGACAAGGTCGTCAATTTGGTCGTTATGTTCGGCATTTCGGTGTTTGTGCCGTTTTTGTCTTTTGGGTTGCTTTTCATTTTTGCCCACCTGTTCAAGATCCTGCCCACAGGAGGCGCCTATACGCCGCCGCCTGCGCAGGGAATGGCCTACTATCTGGACGTGTTCAGGCACGCCATTTTGCCAGCCACGACGCTTTTGCTGGCGAATATGGCCAGCATCGTCATGTACACACGCAGCAGTATGCTCGATGTGCTGAGTGAAGACTACATCCGTACCGCCTATTCTAAGGGCTTGGATGATAAGACAGTCACCAGAGTGCACGCCTTAAAAAATGCCATGATCCCCACTGTCACGGTGACCGGCATCATGGTCGGCACATTGATCGGCGGAGCGGTCATGACAGAGACGATCTTTGCTTGGCCTGGCATCGGACGGTTGGTTTATGATTCAGTCGCAGCGCTGGATTACCCCGTGCTGCAAGGCGCATTTATCGTGTTGGCCATCACGGTCGTCATCATGAGTATCATTACAGATCTGGTGGTCGCTTGGCTTGACCCGAGAATCAAATTGGGAGGTTGAAGATAATGCGTCAGAGTCGCACATTTTTACAGGCATTTCTCCATAATCGCTTAGGAATGGTCGGGCTGGTCGGCGTGCTGCTGGTGGTCATCATGGGCTTATTTGCCCCGCTTATTGCGGCTTACCCTGATGGCTACGGCACAGAGATTCTGCTCGCTCCCTCAGCCAGCCATTGGCTGGGCACAGACGGGCTGGGTCTGGATGTCTTTGCTGAGATCGCCTGGGGCGCCCGCACGTCGCTTTACGTCTCAGCAGTCGCTGTAGGTGTAGCAGCTGTCATCGGCATTCCGGCAGGGCTGATCTCCGGCTACAAAAAAGGCCGCATCGGCGCGGTCATCGATTCCATCATTGAGATCTTTTTGACGCTGCCAGTACTGCCCTTCATGATCGTCATCGCAGCCATCATTGGCTCGTCGATCAATAATGTGGCTGTGGTCATCGGTATCTTTGCCTGGCCTTCGCTGGCGCGCGTCACCCGCAACGCCACGCTCAAGGTTTCTGAAATGCAGTATATCGAGGCCGCCAAATGTTTGGGCATCCCCTCGCGGAGCATCGTCTTTAAACACGTCCTGCTCAATGTTTTTGGACCAGTGATGGTCAATCTGACCTTGATCATGGCCACAGCTGTCCTTTCTGAATCCGGGCTGAGCTTCTTAGGACTGGGTGATCCAGAAGTCTGGTCCTGGGGCTCAGTCCTCAAAAAAGCCTGGGAAAGCGGTGCTATCATCGATACGCCTAATCCTTGGTGGTGGTGGCTGAGTCCCAGCATATTCATCATGATCTATGTTATTTGCTTCAATCTTTTGGGAACGGGTATCAATGAGACCTTAAATCCCAAAGAAAGATAACCCATTGAATTTTTTGGAGGTGTTCTTGTGCAGGATATTTTGATCAAAAACGGCCTGATCGTCGATGGTACCGGTCAGCCAGCCTGGACCGGCGATGTGCTGATCAGAGAAGATCGCATCGTTAAGCTGGCTGCGTCCATCGAGGCAGAGGACAGTGTGGAAGTGATCGACGCTTCTGGCAAAGTAGTCAGCCCTGGCTTTATCGATCCTCATGTGCATGAAGAATGGGTCTGTTTCGTTGATGGCACTTACGAATGGTTCATGCGTCAAGGCGTGACCACCGTGATCAACGGCAACTGCGGCCATTCTATCGTCCCTGGCCCAAAAGAAAATGTCATCGATTATTACTTCGGCAATGGTCTTTTCAGCCTTGCCCAACGCGATCGCTATAAGCAGAGCTTTCCGGATTGGCAGGATTTTGAGACGTACAGCCAGGCTGTGGCTCAAAAAGGCAGCAACTTAAACTTTGTCACGCTCTTAGGCCACGGCACCATCCGCTGGTCTGTGATGAACGGCGCTCATCCGCGCAAGCCGAATGCCGATGAAGCCAAGGCCATCGAAGAGATCATCCGCACCAATATGGAGCAAGGGGCTTGGGGGCTGTCCTTCGGTCTGGACTATGTGCCCAGCCGCTATGCAGAGATGGATGAATTGGTCCAAGTCTCCCAGATGATCAAAGAATACGACGGTGTCGTGGCCGCCCATATGCGGCAGTCCATCGGCATCGAGGAAGCCCTGGCAGAATTCATCGAGGTCGGCCGCCGTTCTGGGGCCAAGCTGCAAGCTTCTCACGTCAGTTCTATGCACCCTAAGGCTTTTGATATGGTCAAGGCCGCACGCGAAGAAGAGCACATCGACATCCTCATGGATACCATTCCTCGCAGCACCGGCCATTTGAACAGCAAATCGCGGCTGATTCTCTTCATCATGGCTCTGTCTGACGAACTTTTCGCCGCAGGTCCAGAAGGCGTCAAAGCAGCGCTCAAGACGCCAGAGGGCCGCGAGACGATCAAAAAAGATGCCTACATCTTTGCCGGTGATAAGTCCGACAAATTCATCGTCATATCCGACGATCCCAGCATCGAGTACATGAGCGTGCAGGCTATCGCTGAGCGCCGCGGCATCGATCCTGATGAGTGTATGCTCGACCTTTTGGCAGACGACAACAACTACGTCTTCTGGCTGGGCGGCCCCTCGCGGGCAGACTTCCCCAAAGAAGGCCACTGTGCGTCCATCGTGGCCAATCCCTACGTCAGTGTCGGTTCTGATGAGATCATGGGCGATATCGCTGATCCTTACGATTGGTACGAATTACAGCGCCGCGGCAGCTTTGCTATCTTTATGCAGATGTATCGCGAAAAAGGCGTGCCTGTCGAAGAGATCATCCGCCGCAATACCACTTTGGTGGCGGAACACTTCGGCATACCTGAGCGCGGCCAGCTGAAAGAAGGCTACTTTGCGGATGTGGCTGTCATCGACATCGAAAACTTCCGTTTCCCCGGCCCTGACGAGATCGATTATCGCAAGCCGCTCACTGTAGCGGAAGGCGTCGATCAGCTGCTGGTCAACGGCCAATTCACCATTAAAGACGGTCAGCTGGCTCGACCATTCTCTGGCCGTGTACTCAAGAAACGCTGAAAAGATAACAGCAAGGCTTTGCCTGCCTTAGCAAAAGGCAGTGAAGATAAAGCAAAATAAGCAGCAAATTTTAAGGAGGAAAAGAAAATGAAGAAAAAATGGACAGCGATCGTTGCCCTGCTGTTGGCCATGACTATGGCACTCACTGGCTGCGGCGGCGGTGGCGGACAAGCTCAGCAGCCTGCAGGCGGCGATAAGCAGGCCTCAGGCGAACCCCAAGTCGGCGGCACGTTAGTCGTTGGTATCAGCGGCGATCCATACAACTTAGCCACTTGGTTATCCAACGATATGAATTCCTCGTTGGTGATGAATCTCGTCATGCCCTCTTTGATGAGCATTGACGCCAACGGTGAAAAGCAGCCCTTCATCGTTGACAGCTATGAAGTTTCCGACGATCTCAAAGACTACACCGTCAAACTGCACGAAGGACTCACTTGGCATGATGGGGTGCCTCTGACCGCAGAAGACCTCAAGTTCACTGCTGAATACTGCGTTAAACACAAATTGAGCTATGGTGCCGATATGCTGGCGGGCATCGCCTCTATGGACATCGTAGACGACAACACCATCGTTTACCACTTAGAGCAGCCCTCTGTCAACTTCCTGACCCAGATGGGTTTCTGGGTAGACATCATGCCCAAGCACATCTATGAAAACGTTGACGATCCGCTGAATTTCCAGTTTGACGGCACCGGCTACGGCCCGTACAAATTAGGCGATTACAAAAAAGGCGAATACTACACCCTCGAAAGAGTGCCCAACTGGCCGCTGGCTAATGACGGTCAAGGCGCATACCTCGATAAGATCATTTTCCGCGTATACCCTGACCCCAATGCTTTAGTTATGGCGATGAAAAACGGCGAAGTAGACGCCTCCGGCACCTCTCTGCCAGTAGCCGCTCAGAAACAGCTGGAAGGCTCTGACCAATTCACTGTCGAGCGTGTGGAATCCTTGGGTTATGGCTACTTCAGCTTCTCCTACAGAAACGAATTCCTCAAAGACCAGGCTGTCCGTGAAGCGATCGCTATGACCATCGACCGAGACGCTATCGTCAACACCGCTTTACAAGGCGGCGCAGTCAAGATGGAAACTCCGATCTCCCCAGTCTTCAAAGACCTGACCGCTTCGCAGATCGATTTCCCAGCCTTTGATATCGAAGGCGCTCAAAAACTCCTAGAAGACAATGGTTATGTTGACAGTAACGGCGACGGCGTCCGCGAAAAAGACGGCAAGCCTATGGAATTGACCTTGACCTACCGCAACAATACGGCCAACGTCGATGCCATTGCCAGCATCTTCAAGGCCAACTGCGAAAAAGCTGGCATCAAGATCGATCTGCAGTCCTTAGACGTCGCAGCCTACACCGACACTGTCACCAATCGTCATGACTATGACATCAACGTCATTGAATGGGGCGTTATCGACGATGCCGATTCCTCACTGTCCACCGTCTATAGCTCCAACTCTGCTTTGAACTTCATGGAGTATCATAACGACAAGATCGATACGCTGCTCACCGAAGTCAAGCAAGAAGGCGACAAAGCCAAACGCATCGAAATGATGAATGAATTCCAAAAAGAATTCGTCAAAGAACTGCCCGCAGTCAATGTCTATGTCAGGACCAATGCATATGGCTGCTCCAACAAATTTGCCGGTTGGAGCCTGACCCCAGGCCTATACGGCACCATGGATGCCAAAGACTTGATCCATGTTTACCAAGTCGCCCAATAATTAGCAATAGCCGCCCAAGATCTGGAGAAGACTTGGGCGGCAAGATCAAAATAGCATTTATCCAAACAGGAGGCATTTGAAAATGGGTATTAAAACAGCGTACGATGGTTACAAAGCCTATTCTTATTTAGAACCAGAAAAGGATTATCCTTACTACGAACTGGCCGACTGGAACTGGGCCGGCGAGCATGTGCTGCCCCTAGACGCCGCACAAGAAGCCAGAGTGGCCAAACTGGCCAAAGACAGCCTGATCATCTCTCTGCATGATCATCCCACATTCTTTCCCAAAGATCTGACTCAGACCATGGATTTCAACCGTGAAGGCCGCGATGTCTGCGCCTATGAAGCACTGTCCAAATCCTATCTGGACTGTGTATTCGATAATATGCTGGACGGCACCAACAATATTTCCAGCCGTTTTGGCTGGAAATGGCAGGATATCCTGCATGATCTGGGGATGCGTCTCTGCGACATCGCTCACCAGGATTTCCTGATCCACTGCAAACGTCCCGAAGACATCATCAGAGCGCATGAAGAAGGCAAGATCGCTTGGGTAGCGGCAGTGGAAGGCGCAGCCCCGATCGAGAACGATCCTGACCGTATCGATATCCTCTACGGCCTGGGCGTACGTCTGCTGGGTGTCACTTATTCTGAATCCAATGCCCTCGGCAACGGGATGAAAGAAGACAACGACGGCGGTCTGACCAAATTCGGCAAAGTCTGCGTTGAGCGGATGAACAAAGTTGGCATGCTTATCGACGTTTCCCACTGCGGGCCCAAGACGGCGTATGATACGGCGATGTTTTCCCAAAAGCCCATCGTGGCCAGCCACGTCGGCGCCAGAGCGCTTTGGGACAGCAAACGCTTATTCCCAGATGATCTCATCAAAGCCATTGCCGAAAACGGCGGTGTGATCGGCATCGAATCCGCTCCGCACACCACCATGACGGCCAAAGAAAACACCCACAATCTGGATTCTGTCATGGAACACTTCGAGTATGTGGCCAATCTGGTCGGCATCGATCACGTCACCTTTGGCGTCGATACGCTTTACGGCGACCATGTCGCGCTGCACCACACCTTCGCTAAGAGCCTCTCCACCAAAGAAACGCAGAATACCGGCGTATCTTATCAGGAGGTGCCTTTTGTAGAAGGTCTGGAAAATCCTACTGAAGCGTCTTGGAACACTCTGAGATGGCTGGTCAAGCATGGCTACAGCGACGAAGATATCCAAAAAGTCTTAGGCGGCAATACGATGCGGGTATTGAAAGAAGTTTGGAAATAAAAATGATTTGACGGATACGCGCGACGACTCTTAAAAGTGATCGCAGCTGAACAAAATAGGATCACCAACAGCCGGACTGGCTCAGTCAGTCCGGCTGTTGGTATAAAAGCAGTATCTCTGTCAAAAAGGGCTGCCGCATCAACGATTTTTTGTCATCGATGCGGCAGCCTTTTGTTTGATACGGTTTGGGAAAGGTTTTCAGATCATTCTTCTGTCTGGACACAGAAGCCAGTGGATTTGCCGTAGCCCAGTGTACCGGGGATGGTCACCACACGCTCTGGTTCTTTGCCTTTGGCGCCAGGCATGCGGAAATCTGTCACGTCGATGCGGGGGATGGCGATCTCCTGGGGCGTTTCCAGCTGCGGAACGTAGTCATAGGGATAACGGTAAGCGCGATAGATGAGATTGAGCCGCAGTTCCTTGCCCCAATAGGGGGAGACGTATTCCCAGACGACCTCGTGATTGCGGGTGACTTCCAGGAGGCGGCCGTCAGAACCTTCGGTGATCAGGGTATTGCCGTTAGGCAGACGCTGTGCGCCGCTGATGAAAGGGCTGTAGAAATGGTGAGCGTGGAAGGGCATCAGGTGGCCCATATCGCCGGGGGCAAATTGCCAGACCACTTTCATCGTCACCGGGTTGATCTCCAGCACCCGAGAATAATCCCGCTTGATCCCTTTGTTGCCCGTGTCAGAGACTTCGTTGGGATTGGTGTAGCCAGCCCAGCCGCCGTTGTCAAAGACCAAGATGTTGCCTTCGCCCGGCAGTCCTCGGGGGATCATGTGGCAGTGGTGCTGACCAATGATCTGTCCCAGCCATTTGGCTTCGCCGCTGCTGTAATCCGGGCCCAGCTTCCAGACGACTTTGCCGGTCTTTTTGGAAATGATGGCTATAATGTTGGTTTCGCGGCCGTCCCAAATAATGTTGTCGGGGTGGAACCGTTCGTCGCCTTGATCGTACCATTTGTTCGGGCCGAGCACGCTCATGGAATTGATGTGCATCCAGTCGCCGCAGCCCACTCTGGTCATGTTGGGATTGCGGAACAATGCATTTTTGGCGGCATTGCTGAAGCCGTATTCACTGAAATGCTCGTGGCAGTTCCAGCGCCAGACGATATGGCCTTCCCAGTCGACCTCGATGATGGTATCGTCCTGCAAAAGTTTGTCCGAGATCTTTTCATCCCGCACCGTCTGGTGACAAAGGATCAAAGTATTGCCGCCGTCAGTCTGGCATTCCATACCGGGCACATAATAGCCGACGGGATTGCCTTCGCGCTGGTAATCATGGTGCTGTCTGGCCATCCAGCGCGGCTGCTGGCCGGGATCTTCTACATATTCCAAGTGATTGAACTTCCAAACGACATTGCCGTCCCAGTCCACCTGGACCAAGTCGATATGGTCTTGAAAACCAAAATCTGTATTGCGCTCGCCCAGACAGCCAAAGACCTGACCGCCTCTTAACAGTTTGTTGGGAAAGCCCTGCAGATCCTGCCACAGATTGACGACGCCGCCGTTCATGTCGATCAGCATGGCGCCTCGCTCTGCTGCTTGAAATAAAGTGTAGCCGTTAAAACATTTTTCGGGATCATAGATCGTGACCCCTGTAGGGTGGATCGTTGGATTGCCCATAGTATCTGCCTCCTGCCATT
>CABVBB010000035.1 GCA_902496505.1 uncultured Peptococcaceae bacterium | reverse complement strand
CCTGCCGCGGCTAAGCTATGCAATATTTTCATTAACTGTTTCATAACTTTTAAGTTATGAATCGACCAGACAAAAATCTCTATACAGCACATTTCTGCGGCCTGAAGCGAAATTTTAGGCCGTTTTTTTGTGTGCGCTCAAAGCATCAATTCTTAACAGTTTTGACACTCAAAAGGTCCACTTCGCTCTTGCATCAAAAATCATATCATTACTATACCATATTTTTGCTTTGCCTGTACAGTAGTTTATTTTTTGAAAATGTCCAGGGCATGACTGGTCACGCCCAGCAAGTCGGCACGTTCACACGTGGCAAAATGGTACTTCAAGTATAGAGCAAAAGCCGCCTCATCCATGGCTTCTATGGCTTCCCGCAATAGGAGTGCACAGCCATCCGAGGCCACATAGTGCAGCCGTGTTACAGGAAAGGACGCCATCAGATCGTCGATGTCTTCTTTGCGGACGAGCTCAAACAGATCTTTGGGCTCTGATCTGGCGGCAAAGGTCTCGCCGTCCAGCAAACCTTGTTCAATGTAATCTGCTACGCTGATATTTCCACGGTTGAATCCCTCGTCGAGCAGGCAGCCATCGGATATGACATAGGCAGCGAAGATCACGCCGCCTGGCTTGGTCACGCGGATCGCCTCGCGCAGCGCCTGCTCTTTGTCCTGCCTGCTGTACAGATGATACAGCGGCCCCAAAAGCAGCGTCAAGTCATAGGTATCCGTCGGATAAGCCGAGAGATCCAGCGCATTGCCTTGAGTGATGGTGACGTTTTCCTGGGGCAGGGTGTTTTGACGAAATACCGCGATATTATGCTCCACCAATTCTACTGCGTCAACAGGGTATCCCTGGCGCGCCAGAGCATGCGTATAACGCCCTGTTCCGGCACCAATCTCCAGCACTCGGCCGCCAGGTTTGAGATATTTTTCGATATAGCGCATGGTGGTGAGAAATTCCACCGCACCATATGGATTGGCCAGCCGACCGTCTTCATCGTAGCTGTTGTAAAAATCGATCACATATTGATCCGTCATCGTTCTTCCCTCCCTGTTATCCCGTCGCCGTTCTTCTCCGCAGGTCTATCCTGGGCAATGAGGGCCGTCAGCAAATGACGTACCCTCTTTTCAGCATCCGCTCTGGGCAAAGCTATCTTTTTGGCCGCTGTCAGTACCGCGAGCCCATGGGTATAAAGAAACAGATCTAAGAAGATTTCTTTGGCCTGTTCCTCCTCTACGCTGATGATTTGAGCAAAGCTCTTGGCCTTCTCCTCATTGCCAGCCTCTTTGTAAAAATCCTGCGCGACGGTCATATCGAGGGTCATGTCATTGATAAAGAGCAGCTTGAATAAAGGCGTCTCTTCCTGCGCAAAAGCAATATATGACAGCGGCAGGATCAAGCTGGGCTCGACCTCGGCCGATCGCTTATAGCCCTCGACATACTGCTCATAATAAGCATAGGCAAAATCGAGAAACTCTTTTTTCAGTTCCTCCATATTCTCATAGCACGTAAAAATCGGCCGAGTAGAGCACGCCAGCCTGCTGGCGATACTTCTGGCGTTGACTGCTTCAAATCCAGCTTCCCGCGTCATCTCCAAAACGGTCTGCAAAATCATTTCCTTCGTTATTTTTGCTTTAGGCGGCATGATCTCACCTCTTTTTGAATTCGTTAGGTCACATTTGTTGTGTAACCATTGTTACACAACGTTCAGCTTCTGTCAAGCAAAATGATTCCCGCGCTCACTTAAGCGATGGGACGCAAAAAACCGCCTATTCGTACCCGGTATGGTCGAATAGACGGCAGGTTCTTAACGTTTATATGAAATGAGACGTGTTCAGCAGCGTTCTGCTTCTCTGGCCACCAGGTATTCCATGATCAGCCTGTCTAATTCCTGGCTGACCTTGATGACATCATCGCTGACCGCTACTTTTTCATTTTCTTCGTAAACATCCAGCAAACGCCGGCGTTTCAGTTCGATTTCTTCAATCAAAGCTGCTCTCATCTTCCCAGCTCCTCACTTTTCCCCTCCACTAGCGGTTTGGTTTAAAATAGGCTTGCCCAAAGCTTTCCTGGTGGACCTTTTGATACATGAGCTTGTCCAAGGGCACAGGTTTTTTCTCCTCTGCGGGATGACCCAGAGCGATCACGGCCTCAACGGCGTATCCCTCAGGAATCCCTAATAGTCTGCGAACATATTGGTCGCTGTCTACACCCTCTTCACTGCTCTGCCGGTTGCGGATCTGCACCCAGCAGGAGCCCAGTCCCAGATCGGCTGCCGCCAGCTGCATCAATACCGCTGCGATAGCGCAATCTTCTACCCAAACATCATTTTTGCTCGTATCAGCCAGGACCACGATGGCCGCCTGTGCTTCGCCCAAAAAAGTCATTGCCGGCTTTCTGGCCTGCACCAGTTGAGTCAGCGTCGTACGCGCGTTAACGACGATAAACTCCCAAGGACGGATGCTTTTGGATGACGGCGCCAAAAGAGCGCTCTGCAAAATTTCTACGATTTGTTCTTCGATAATTGGTTCGTCTGTAAATCTTCTGATGCTTCTTCTTTTTTGTAATAAGTTCAGCATTCTCTCCATCCCTCTTTCTTTCTCAGTCGACATGACCTTTCCTTAACGTTTATTATACTATATAACCCCGACAAATATAGCTCATTTTATTCCAAAAAATTAATTCTTTATTCGACAGTTGTTCATTACTTCGTTCGACATTTTTACAGCTATTTGCACAAAAAAAGGCCGGAACGGCGGGCATCTCCACTGTTCCGGTCTTTTCAAAAAACCGCTTCTATTCGGGTTTATAGCTGTCTTTTAGCGATACTGTATGGTTGAAGACCAAGTGTTCCGGTGTCGAATAACGGCTGTCGACACAAAAATAACCATTGCGCAGAAATTGGAATTTGTCGCCAGCTTTAGCACTTTTGAGCGAAGGCTCTACTTTGCAGTTCGTCAAAATGATCTGGGACTGAGGATTGAATTGATCGAGGAAATCACCCTCGGTCTCGCCTTCATTTTCTTGAAGCATGAGATCATGCATGCGCACCTCAGCGTCCAAGGCATGGGTGACTTCTACCCAGTGCAGGGTACCTTTGACTTTTCTGCCGGCATTGGGGCCGCCGCTTTTGCTTAAGGGGTCATAGGTGCAGTGGAGTTCTGTGATCTCACCTGTGACGGGGTCTTTGATCACATCGTTGCAGCAAATGATGTAGGCGTATTTCAAGCGGACTTCTTTGCCGGGCTTGAGGCGGAAGAATTTATTGTTGGCTTCTTCGCGGAAGTCTTCACGCTCGATATAGATCTCCCGGCCAAAGGGGATCTGATAGGTGCCCAGCTCAGGTTTATTGGGATTGACCTCTGCATCGAGGTATTCGATCTCCCCTTCGGGGAAATTGGTGATGACGATCTTGAGCGGATCGAGCACTGCCATGACGCGGGGCGCATTGAGATTGAGATCCTCGCGGAGGCAATGCTCCAGCATAGCGATATTGACCAGGCTGTTGCTCTTGGATACGCCGATGAGCTCACAGAAATTGCGAATAGCTTCTGGAGTATAGCCGCGGCGGCGCAATCCGGAAATGGTCGGCATTCGGGGATCGTCCCAACCGTCGACTAAGCCGGCATCGACTAAACGTTTGAGCTTGCGCTTGCTGGTTACGGTATGGGTCAGCGCCAAGCGGGCGAATTCGATCTGCTTGGGGCGGCTGGGGAAATCCATGACGTCCTGAAGATTGTTGATGACCCACTCATACAGCGGACGGTGGTCTTCAAATTCCAGCGTGCAGACGGAATGGGTGATGCCTTCGATAGCATCCGAGATAGGATGAGCAAAGTCATACATGGGATAGATGCACCATTTATCCCCGGTACGGTGATGATGGGCCTTGGCAATGCGGTAGATGACCGGATCACGCATGTTGAGATTGGGCGAGGTCATATCGATCTTGGCCCGCAGCACGCGGCTGCCATCGTCGAATTCGCCGTTTTTCATGGCTTCAAAGAGCGCCAAATTTTCTTCTACCGAACGGTCGCGGTAAGGGCTGTTTTTGCCCGGCTCGGTCAAGGTGCCGCGGTATTCTCTGATCTCCTCAGCGTTCAAATCGCAGACAAAGGCCGATCCTTTTTTGATCAGATGCAGCGCAGCTTCGTAGAACTGATCAAAATAATCGGAGGCATAGTGGATCGGCTCAGCCCACTGGAAGCCCAGCCATTTGACGTCCTCCTGGATAGAATCCACATATTCGGTGTCTTCTTTGACAGGATTGGTATCGTCAAAGCGCAGGTTGCAGAGACCGCCGTTTTTTTCAGCCAAGCCAAAATTGAGGCAGATGGATTTGGCATGGCCGACATGCAGGTAGCCGTTTGGTTCGGGCGGGAAACGGGTGTGGATCTGGGTCTGACCCTCCGCCATATCTTCAGAAATGATGTTTTGTACAAAATTTGATGCGTTGCTCGTACTCACAGCAAAGTTCCTCCTTATGATCACGCTGATAGCGTCATGGATAATGATCCATTTATATTTGTTAAATTATATATGATACGTGTCCAAAATACAAGGCATGTCCGCATTTTTCAAGCTCTCTCGCTGGAAATCAGGCGTCTTCATAGGGATAAGGCGGTTCGATCTCATAGCAGACGCCCAAACGCTCGAGCTTCTCGCGGATATCGCGGATCGTATACGCCCTTCCCTGCGCCAGAAGCTGCCGTTTTTGGCTGAGTGCCGCTTTGGCTTGGAGGTAATTGCAGCCGGTGAGCTTGGCATAGGCCCGGATCTCCTCTAAATTGGGCTTGTCCTCTGCCAGCAGGAGATACACGCTATAAAGGGTCTGATCACTAAGCATTGGACAAAAGCACGTCACTGCCTCACATCTGGTGAAGCAGGCCAGAAAAAGTGGTTCTGCCAGGATGATCTCCACACCCTGATCGTCCACCACGCCCTCCGCATCGATATAGTAGTCGAATTCATAATACTGTCCCACCGCGAAACTACCCTCCGGCGGCACTTGCGTACAGACACACAGTTCCATTGGTTCCCCTCCTTTTCTCCGGCTATACAGCAAAGGCATAGTCACTGCTGACTATGCCCGCTTATTTTATTTCTGCCAAAGCTGCTTGATACGAGACCACAGCGAGGGTCTATCCGGTGCGTCGGCTGCGCCTTGAGCCTGGTGCAGCGCTGCCACAGCTTTTTCCTGAGCGAAATGCTGATACAGCGCCCGCTGGCTGTCAACCAAAGGCTCCTGTGCTTTGTGCGGCACATGATGATAGGTGCCCTCTGCGTCCATATAACGTGCCTTGACATTGTCACTGTCCATGATCTTGAGCATGTAGAGCAGCTTTTCCCGAATAGGCTGGCTGAGGATCTCCACCGCCACCTCCACGCGATAGACGGTATTGCGGGTCATCCAGTCGGCGGAACCGATGTAGATCTTCTGCCGCGCACCTACGCCGAACACATAGATGCGGGAATGCTCCAAAAACCGGCCGACGATGCTTTTGACGGTGATATTGTCGCTGAAGCCCTCCACACCAGCCCGAAAGCAGCAGATGCCTCGCACGAACATGGTGATCTTGACGCCGGCCTGCGAAGCCTCCAGGAGTTTATCGATCATTTCCTTGTCGCTGATGGAATTGATCTTGATGATGATCTGCGCGTCTTCGCCAGCCTTGGCCTGAGCGATCTCTTCATCCATCAGTTCCATCACCCGCCGTCTCAACTGCTTAGGCGCCACCAGCAAATGCTTGGAATTTTCCACAAAGCCGCCCAAAAGCAAACTTTGAAAAACATCCAGTCCGTCCAAGGCGATGGCTTCATTGGTGGTGATCAGCGAAAGGTCTGTATAGATCTTGGCTGTTTTTTCGTTGTAATTGCCGGTGCCGATCTGGGTGATATACTGCAGCTGGCCTTTTACTTTACGGGTGATGACCATCAGTTTGGAATGGACCTTGTAGTCTTCCACACCGTAGATCACCGTGCAGCCTGCCTGCTCCAGCTGCTTGGACCAGTCGATATTGTTCTGCTCGTCAAAACGGGCTCTGAGCTCGACCATGACCAGTACGTCCTTGCCATTTTCCGCGGCCTTGATCAGCGCGGAGATGATCTTGCTGCCAGCTGCCACCCGGTACAGCGTCATCTTGATGGAGATGACTGTGGGGTCGATGGCTGCTTCGTCCAAAAGATCCAAAAACGGCTTGATGCTGTGGAAGGGGAAGGCCAGCAAGAGATCGCCCCGCCGCTCCACTTCCTGCATGATAGACTGCCCCGGCGCCAGTCCTGCCGGCATGACCGGCGGCAGCGGATCGAAGGACAGCTCGGCATTGAGCCGTTCCACCCGATCAGCCAATTCGTAGACGAAGGACATATCCAGCGGCAGTCCCTCAATGATCACTTCCCGCTCAGTGATCTCCAGCCGCTTGCACAAATAATTGAGCAGTTCCGGCTTGAGCGCCGTGGATAGCTGCAGCCGCACGGCCGCGGATTTTTTGCGTCGCTTGAGCAGCCGTTCCATCTCCGCCCGCCAGTCGATATCCTGATCATACAGCCCCTCATTCATATTTAAATCGCCATTTCGCGTCACGCGCATGACGAATCTGCTTTCGATTTTATATTTTTTGAAGATTTTATCGGCAAAATGGATAATGATGTCTTCGATCAGGGCAAACCGCAGTCCCTTGCCATCGGCGCTGCTATAGACAAACATCCGGGCGAAACAGCACGATACCGGGATGACGCCGAACTGCACCAGATGATGCTCCTCAGCGAAATGCAGCCCTACATACAATTCTTCGTTGCGAAAAAACGGGAAAGGATGCTGCTTGTCGATGATCTGCGGCGACAAAAGCGGCTGGATCTCTTCATGAAAATAGCGGGAGATGATGGACTGATCATACATATCCATCTGCTCACAGTCCACCTGCACCACATCATAGAGCTTGAGCTGCTCGATGATGTCCGTATAGGCGGAATTCAGGCGGCCGGAAAGGATCTTAGCCTGCCTGAAAATGCCGTCCAGCTGACTCTGTGCGCTCATGCCGGTCTTGGCGTCGCGGTAATCTTCCTTGATCAGCATATTGTCAAATAAACTGCCCACTCGGATCATCATGAACTCATCTAAATTGGAATCATAAATGGCGACAAATTTGAGCCGCTCCATCAGCGGAACATGACGATCTTCCGCCTCCTCCAGCACCCGTTCATTGAATTTCAGCCAGCTGAGTTCACGGTTGACATAAATATTGGTACGCTCGCTGCTCATCATTAGTCCCCTCCTTTCGTCTGATGACATTCGCTAAGAGATAGCCTTCCCGCACGCCTTGCTTGACGATGCAGAGCTTCTTAGCGCCCGTATGCTTCATGATCGTCCGTACGGCGATCAAACCTGGAATGATGGTGCACAGCCGCTCCGGCATGATCCGATTGAGGATCTTGATGCCGCCTAAGCCCATGCCGGTGATGACCTCATCCAGTTCTTTCAAATCGTCCAGTGAGAGCATATAGTTATCGCCCGCTTTATCGACACCCAAAAGCTTTTTGTGCAGCTTCATGCAGGCGCGGGCTGTTCCGCCCATACCATAGATGATCTCCTGCCGCTTTTCGGAAAAAGAACCCGTCTCTTTGAGATGATTGCGCACCATTTTTTCGATGGCATTGCGCTCCTTGGCATTGGGGAACACACCGCTGACGCAGCTGTTGTACAGCCGCAGACAGCCGATGCTGTAGCTGGCGCTCTTGACCAGCTCGTTGTCCTGGTAATAAAAGACCTGCCCGCTGCCGCCGCCTAAGTCAAAGCCCAGCGCCTCATCGACCTTGATCGCTTCCCGCAGTCCTACATAATCATAATACGCTTCCGCGCAGCCGCCCAGAAGCTCGATCTGGATGCCTGTCTCTGCCTCGATCTCACGCACCACCGCTTCCTTATTGGTGATATTGCGCAGAGAAGAGGTGGCAAAAAAATGGCTCTCCTGACAGTCCAGCATCTGACAGAGACTCTGCATATGATTGAGCGTCGCCGTCAGTTTTTCGATCCCCTCCACTGTCAGCTCGTCATCCTCAACATAACTGATGATCTCCGCATATTCTTTTTCGTTCAATACCTCCTGATAAGTGGTCGCTCCTACATCATAGATCACTGCTCGAATGGTATTGGACCCAATATCCACTAGTCCGCACCGCATGGCTTGTCCTCCTTCGTTTTCTCTCTTTATTATAACGCATCGGCCTGATTTATTTTTAACAATTGTGTAAAACTTGGCAGTCCTATCTATGTTTTTATTATGACATTTTTTCAGCAAAAAAACCAGATTTTCCTGCCTGCTTGCAAGAAAATCTGGTCATCTTTCTTTTTTAAAGATCCTCTAAAATTTCAGCGATCTCTATCAAAGCCTCGCGGCACTCCTCCGCCTCAGAAAGGAAGATCGCTCGGCCGTCTTTTTCATCGGCTTCGATGGTGGCGGTATAGATCTCTGCCGCCTGCTCATAATACTGCCGCGCCTTCTCGGTATCGTCCAGTTCTTCCCAGACCTCGGCGATGTTTTTATAAGAATCACCGATCTCCTTGATGGGCATATCAAAGACCCACTGCCTCAACGCCAGCGCTTTTTCAAAAGCCTTGAGCGCTTTTTTGGACTGGCCTTCATCCTGATAGAGCATGCCCAGATCGTCAAAGGATTCCGCTGCTGACATGCTGCGCACCATCAGATCATCTGGATCGCGCTCCTGACCGACCGCCTTGAGCACACCCGTCAGCATGGATTTAAACAGATCCGGCAGCAGATACTGCCGCCCCAGCTCACGGATATTGATCTCCAGCGCCCGCTCATAATACTGAGCAGCAGCCTCCTTTTGCCCATCCTGCCAATAAAGCTCCGCCAGATCGCGGTAGCAGTCCGCCGCAAAATCGCTCTCCGCGCCATAGACCGCGCAAGCATGGTCCAAATAGACCTGAAAATGACTGATGGCCTGCGCAAAGTCCCCCAGCGTATCCGCATAGACCTCCGACATATTCTTGTGGATCTCCGCGATCTGCTCAGGATCGGTCTGGTGCTGGAGGTTTTGCTGCATGAGCTCCAGGCTTTTTTGGGCATCCTGCTGCTGTTCTGCCAAAAGTCTGGCCATATTCTGCCGCACCATCCGCACTTCCTCACTGCCCTCGCCCAATTCAGCCTGATAGATGGCCAGCGCCTGCTCATAATATTCCAGCGCCAGTTCGGGCAGATTGTTCTCCTCATTGTCAAAATCCGCATGCCAGGCATACGCCAATCTGCGATAAGCCTCCGCCAGATCCAGCGGCTGACCGCCCAGCTGTTCCAAGGTATCCAGCGCCCGCCGCGCTGTCAAACGCTGCCCAGTATAGTCGTGACGGAATTGGTAGACCGGTGTCATCTGGAGATCGATGCGGGCCACTTCCAGGCTGCGCTCGCCGCTGACGCGCTTTTGCTGTTCACGGGCCAAGCGGAAATAAAAATAAGCCGGATCGTATTCGCCCTCGAGCATGATGCCCTTGGCAAACTCCAGATTGCGCGTGATCTCTTCTGCTTTAGGCAAGGGCATGTTCATGATATTATGCGTGATGTAGCCCACCATACCCTCCATGACGCCATAGGACTGACCGCACTGTCCGCAGGTGTGCTCACCGTACAGCCTGGGCAGGATCGTCGCATAATACGTTTCCTCCATGGCCTGCAAATACTCGGTCAGCCAGGGATAGGTATCCTCTGGCAGCCGCTCTCCTACGGTCTCCGGCAGCGCAGCTTCCACGATGTCCTTGTCTCGATTCGCCTCATCCAGCCCGACATACAAGCTGTGCAGATCATTGCCACAGTGCGGGCAGCGCACATGGAAGGCCTGCTCAAAGGGACGGTTGAACAAAAAAGCCGCACTGTCCGGCGTCGGACAAAGCAAGGACACATAAAGCATAGCAAAGGCGCTTTTGTCCGCCTGCGTCATTTCCTTCAGCTGTTCAGGAGCCAATAGCTGCCCCGCTGCGCTCTCCAACCGCCACAGCGTATCATAATACTGGTAATAGTCTTCTTCTGGGAGCGTATCATAAAGCGCCTGCCCCAGCAGCAAGGTCCGCAGCTCGCCCATGAAGCTCAATATGAGCAGCAGATCATTCAGCGTCTTCTGAAAGCTCAGCTCATAAAGCGCGCAGAACACCCGCACCGACAAGGGACAAGTAGTGCCCTCCTGCATGACCATCGGCGCCAGTTGACCCAAGCCGATAA
>CABVBB010000034.1 GCA_902496505.1 uncultured Peptococcaceae bacterium | reverse complement strand
TTTTTGGTTGAGTGCGTCAAATCTTTAAAGTTATAACACCGAAAGGCAGATATATTCTTATCATACAACCTTTGGTCCAAAAGCACAAGATATTTTGCCGATTTAACGGATCGAAATATCCCGGGCTGCTGCTCAAAAAAGCCACACTGCCAAGATCTGACAGTGTGGCTTGAAACTAACGGTCAAATTCTTCCGCGACACATTTATCGCAGATGGGCACGCCATCCCCACCATGGGCAAAGGCACCTGTCCGGCCGGTCCAGAGAATGCGGCGATCCTCCCATTGGCCGCAGGAGATGCAGTGCTCCCAAAAAGCGGGCGTCTCGACAATGCCTGGCCCGCCATCGTCAAAAAGGCGCTGGAGCGTCACCAGGCAGTCGCGGCAATAGTAACCGCTGCCTTCTGCGGGCTGCTCACCGCAGCAATAACAGAGCCTGCTCATTTGTCAGCGTGCTTGTTCAGCCAGCCCAGGGCTGCACCAGCGTAGGCCGCTGCGCCGTAGACCATGGCGCTTTCATCGAAAACGACTTTGGGATGATGGTGCATATAGATGCCCTCCGGATCATTGACCGCACAGCCCAAAATGAGCATGGTCGCTGGTACGCGGGTCGCTACCTCTGCAAAATCCTCCGAGCCGGAGAAGATCATGGGGAACAGATCCACATGCTCAGCAGGCAGCGTTTCCGCCAAGCACTGGGCCACCTCTGCGGTCAGCGCTTCATCGGCAAACATGGCCGGCGTTTTGTTGAAGAAGGTCACCTCAGCCCGGCCGCCGAACATGGCTGTCACGCTGTTGGCCATTTCCACGATGCGTCTTTTGAGCATCTGGCGCACCTCGGGATCATAGCAGCGCAGTGTGCCCAGCATCTCTACCGTTTCTGGAATGATATTGTTGGCCGTACCGCCGTGGATGGCGCCAATAGTGAGCACCGCCTGCTTGGCCGGATCTTTTTCGCGGCTGATCAACGGCTGCAAAGCGATATAAAGCTGCGCCGCCATATTGATCGGGTCGATGCAGTGGTTAGGCGACGCCCCATGGCCACCTTTGCCGTAGAGCGTGATCGCAAAGCCGTCCGAAGAGGCGTAAATATCGCCCGGCCGGTAATAGACCACGCCGCTCTGATGCATGGAAGACACATGCATGGCGACCGCGGCGTCCACCTTGGGCGATTCCAAAACGCCCGCTTCCACCATCAGTGCTGCGCCGGAAATGGTTTCCTCCGCTGGCTGGAACATCAGCTTGACTGTGCCCTTGAGCTCAGACTCGTGATTTTTGAGCAGCTGCGCCGCTGCCAAAAGCGTTGCTGCGTGGATATCATGACCGCAAGTATGGGCATTTTCCGTCAGAGAGGCAAAACTCAGGCCGCTTTTCTCCTGCATGGGCAGGGCATCCATATCTGCCCGCAGCAAAATCGTCGGGCCGCTCTGACCGATCTCCGCCACGATACCAGACGGGCAGATCTCTTTGGGCGCATAACCCATTGCCGTCAGACGGCTCATCACATAATCTTTGGTCACCGGAAGATCTGTGCCGATCTCGGCATGCTGATGGATATAGCGGCGGTCAGCGATAGCTGTTGCTTCCAAAGCCCGCGCTTCTTCTAATAAACTGAAATTCATAGGGAACGCTCCTTTTCACACTTTATTGGTGCAGCTGAGGCCATACAAACGGCCTGCTGATCGCGGGCTGTCAGATACGCACTGCCCCAATCGCACATCGCCGTCAGGATCGGCAGGAGCGACCGGCCCAATTCGGTCAGACGGTACTCTACTCTCGGCGGTATCTCCGCATACGCCTGCCGCGCAAGCAGCCCGTCCCGTTCCAGGTCTCTCAGCTGCTGCGTCAGCATCTTCTGCGTCACCGCCGGCATCATCCGCTGCAATTCGCCAAACCTGAGCACCTTATCATTCAAATGCCAAAGGATCAGGCATTTCCATTTGCCGTCGATCAGATCGATCGTAGCCTCCAGCGGACACTGGTAGACCTTGGCGTCCTTTTCACTCATGCTCTCACTCCTTTCGGCCTGTGCTCTGCACAAGACTTGCTCCCATTATACACCATGCTCCCCAGAGAATCAGCAGGATTTTGCCAAAATGCCCCGCTTTTTCTGCCAGTTCCCAAATGGGTACAACGTCACTAAAAAGTGCATACTTCACAAGTGATCCTCACTGCCTTACAATAAAGCCATAGCCCGATCCGGCCGGAGGGAAAAAAAACCGACAAGCTGCAGCTGATCCCGTCGGAAAATGTCAACACGTTTTTCACATATTTTATCCACTTATCCACATAAAAACAGGGGTTTTACCCACTTATCCACTGAGTTATCCACAAAATCCACAGAAAAGGTGATGCACATGTTCGATTTATCCACATTAATCCACAACCGTTTTGCCACCCGTTCCTATCTTCCCCAACCTGTAGAAGACGCTAAGCTCACGCGCATCTTAGAAGCCGGCCGCTTAGCGCCCACCGGCGCCAATGCCCAGCCCCAGCGCATCCTGGTGGTGCAGAGCGCAGAGGGCCTGGCCAAGCTTTCTCAGGCCGCCAATATCTACAAAGCACCCTTAGCCCTCGTTGTCTGCGTCGATACGTCCAAAGCCTGGACCCGCCCCGTTGACGGCAAAAATATCGCCGATATCGACGCCACCATCGTTACCGACCACATGATGCTCACCGCCGCCGCCGAAGGGCTGAATTCCGTCTGGATCTGCATGTTCAAACCCGACGTCATCCGCCAGGCCTTCCAGCTGCCCGAGGGGCTCGTCCCGGTCAATATCCTCGCCCTAGGCTACAGTGACGCCCAACCGCCCGCCAAAAACCGCAAGCCCTTAGACGAACTGGTCACTTACGAAAGCTTCTAAGCTCACACCCAAAAAGCCTGTGCTGCTCAATGACAGCACAGGCTTTTTATCGTATTCGCCCTCATCTCAGGCTTTTTTGACAAAGGCCAGGGCCAGGCAGTTTTTGCCGACGTGGGTGCCGATGACGCCGCCGACGGGGTAGAAGGGGCAGTCGGTGAGGCCGAAGCGCGCCATCGTTTCCTGGCGGAAGGCTTCGCCTGCGGCGCGGTCAAAGGTATACCCTGTGCAGACCGGCCAATCTGTATCGACCTGGACATCTTCGTATTCGCGCCAGAGCACTTCTTTGCCTTTACCTAAGCCGCGGACCAGTCCGAGCTTGATCAGAGCGCCGTCTTTGAGCTCGATGATGGGCTTGATGCGCAGAGCATTGCCGATGATATCAAAGGTAGGCGGGATGCGGCCGCCTTTGCGCAGAAAGGTGAGGGTATCGAGCACGCCGCAGACCACCATACGATCTTTGGCATCGAGGATCTCCTGGGCAATAGCGTCTCGGGAAAGGCCCTGCGACCGGCGCAGCACAGCGCGCTCCACCAGCATACGCTGGGTGATGATGGCCTGACGGGTATCGATGATGGTGATGGGATCATAGCCGCTCATGTCTTTAGCCAGCTGGGCGGAATTGATGGTGCCGCTGAGACCGCCGGATAGGGTGAGCACCAGGACTTCATCGCCCTGAGCCTTGGCGTCCAAAAATTGTTCCAGATAAAGTTCTGGTGACGGCTGACTGGTGGCAGGCAGTGTCTTGGCCTCGTCCAAGCGGTCAAAAAAGGCTTGGAAATCCGCCTCTGTGTCCATAGGGATCTCTTCTTCGCCAAAGCGGATGGTGAGCGGCACCAGGGTGATGCCTAAGATTTCGGCTTCTGATGCGGTGATATCGGATGCTGTATCAGTGATGATGCGTAGATTTGCCATGTTCATTAACTCCCTATTCCATAAAAATTGGGCGTCCGCCGCCCAAAAACTGATTTTGTTGTAAATTCTTCGCACAGCGTTTTTTTCCCTGCCAGCTGGTGTTTTTTGCCGGAAGAATTTTTTGACTTTATCTTGCGTATCTGCTAGACTTTGCCTATATGGATCCATTGGGCAAGGAGGAATCATAATGCAGAGAGATCTGACGGAAGGTCCTATCACGGGCAATCTTTTGCGTTTTGCGCTGCCGCTGATGGTGGGCAATCTTTTGCAGCAATTATATAATGTCTGCGACACGTGGGTCGTGGGGCGTTTTTTGGGGCCAGAGGCGCTGGCGGCTGTGGGGTCGTCGTATGCGCTGATGGTTTTTTTGACCTCGATCTTTTTGGGGCTGTGTATGGGCAGCGGCGCGGCCTTTGCCATCCAGTACGGCCGTCGGGATGAAGAACGGCTGAAAAAGAGCATGGTCATCTCGTTTATTTTGATCGCTTTGGTCACCATCGTGCTCAATATCGCGGTCTTCTTGGGGCTGGATGGCATCATCCGGCTTTTGCAGGTCACGGGCGCTGTGGCGCCGCTGATGCATGATTATCTCTGGATCATTTTCTGGGGAATGGCCGCCACGTTTTTGTACAATTACTTTGCCAATCTCCTGCGGGCAGTGGGCAATTCGGTCACGCCGCTGCTCTTTTTAGCCGTCTCTGCGGTGCTCAATATCGTTTTGGACTTGGTCTTTGTGCTGGTTTTCGCCTGGGGCATCAAAGGCGCAGCTATTGCGACGGTCATCGCCCAGTTCGCGGCAGGCTTGGGCATCATGGCTTACGCGCTGCTGTGCTTCCCTGAACTCAGGGTCAGCCGCCGCCATCTGTGCTGGGATGGTCACATCGCCAAGGATATCGCCAGCCTTTCTTTCCTCACCTGCTTACAGCAGTCGGTGATGAATTTTGGCATCCTGATGGTGCAGGGGCTGGTCAACAGCTTCGGCACGGTGATCATGGCCGCCTTTGCCGCCGCTGTGAAGATCGATTCCTTTGCGTATATGCCGGTGCAGGACTTTGGCAATGCTTTTTCCACCTATGTGGCGCAGAATCACGGCGCAGGCAAGGGCGAGCGCATCCAGCAGGGCATCAAGAGCGCCTTCGTCACGGTCTTTATCTTCTGCATGATCATCAGCTTGGGCGTCTGTATTTTCGCACGGCCCTTGATGGAAATTTTCGTCCAACCGACCGAAACGGCCATCATCGCCGCGGGCGTGCATTATCTGCGTATCGAGGCTTCCTGTTATCTGGGCATCGGTATCCTCTTTCTGCTCTATGGCTTTTACCGTGCGGTCAATAGACCCGCTATGTCGGTAGTGCTCACTGTGATCTCCCTGGGCACCCGCGTCGTCTTAGCCTACGCGCTCTCTGCCATCCCCGCCATCGGCGTCACTGGCATCTGGGCCGCTGTCCCCATCGGCTGGGCGCTGGCCGATATCACCGGCATCGTCTATTACCGCAAATACCGCCGCAAACTCCTGGGACCCGCGGTCATATCCGCCCAGGCGTGATCCCGCACAAAAAAGCACCTGCCAACTGATCAAGGTGCTTGACGTATAAGCTATTGTCGTTTATCATAGCCATAACAAAAGGATCTGCCGCTTTTAGCAGGGCGGTTAGACCGTTTTAAGGCGTTAGACCGTCCGGCATGGGCGGTCTTTTTTTATCTCTTGTTTTGAAACAAGGAGACTATCCCAATAATAACCAGACAGAATGTGAGTAACTCTGACCATGTAGTTGGGCTGACCAGACGGATGAACTTATTGTTTCAGCTCACCTCGCGCCGCTGCTCAGGTCGATATGGGTCTTGAGATAATCAAAGTACTTGCCGTCCGAATCTACGCCGTCATCTGGGGCGAAGATGTCTTCTCCGTCCAGCATATAGGCGCGGAGCAGATATTCCAGGGCGTTGGGCTCGTCACCTATCTCTAGGGCACATTCACCCAACCGCAGCATGATGAAGGGATTGGCGTAGCCTTCGCCGCTCAGATTGCCGCGGGCTTGGTCAAAACAGCGATGAGCCTGCGGATAGAGCCCCTTTTGGAAATACACATCGCCAATAGCGGCCAAAAACCAGATGGTCTCGCTGTAAAATTGCTGGGGTTCGGGGATGAGGCTGAGGCCTTCCTGCCACGCCTCTACCGCGTCATCGAAACGCCCCTTTGCCTCCAGCTCGTTGCCTAACTCCGCCAATTCGTTCATTCGCGCTCGTACTGGCGCTAAGTCGTCTAGGAATGTGTCATCTTGCTCCATAGACTGCTCCTCCTTTTTCATCATTCGTCACCTGCCTTCTCGATCATGTACGAGGGCAGGCTTTTGGCGCAGCCGTTTTTTTCATAGAAGGCTTCTGCTCCGGGCTGTGCGCCAAAGTAGAGCCGGGTCGGGGTATGGGCTTTGGCCAGTTGGAGCAGGCGGCTGCCGATCCCTTGCTTCTGATACGCCGGCAATACCAAGAGCTCTGTAATGGTGCCGAAATAATAGCCATCCGTGAGGAGGCGCAGGCAGCCCACCAGCGTATCTCCTGCATAGGCGGTAATGTTGAGCGTTTTCGCCAAGGCCTGCTCTGTCTTCTCCAAGTCATAATCACCGGGCCAAACTTGGTTGACAAAGGCGAGAAATGTCTCTGCCTGCAAATTTTGATCATCGACGATGTATTCCATTCTAGTCCCTCCGTTCTTGCTCCTATTCTACCATGGGCGGTTCAGCGTGTCAGCTTTTTTGTATCGCGGCGGTTGATTTCATCTGCTGAAATCGCGCAGGGCGCGCTTGTCTGCGGCGTGGGCAGCGGGTACAATAGGAGCAGGAGGTGTTTGCCGATGAATGAGATCAATATCGCAGCGACGCTGGCGCACAGACGGCGGGAACGTGGTCTGACGCAGGAGGAGGTGGCGGCGCATCTGGGCGTCTCCAAGGCGTCGGTGTCCAAATGGGAGACGGGACAGAGCTATCCAGATATCACGCTGCTGCCCAAATTGGCTGCTTATTTTGGGGTGAGCATCGATGAATTGGTGGATTACCGGCCGCAGCTGGACAAGGCGGCTATCCGCGCGCTGTATCACGAGCTGGCGCAGGCATTTGCCGCAGAGCCTTTTGCCGAGGTACTGGCGCGCTGTGAAGAGACCATCAAGTCCTACTATGCCTGCTATCCTTTGCTTATCCAGATGGCTGTCCTTTTGGTCAACCACTGCATGCTGGCGCCGACAGCGGAACAGCAGCAAGCGCTGCTTCATAGAGCGATCGCGCTGACCCAGCGCGTCCGGCAGGAAAGCGAGGATATTTGGCTCAGCCGCCAAGCGCTGAGCTTGGAGGGGATGTGCTGGCAATTTCTTGGCCAGCCGGAAAATTTGGCCGCACTTTACGGCGAGACGATCCAACCACTCTCCACGGACACGGGACAGCTGGCACTGGCTTATCAAAATATGGGTCAACCGGAAAAGGCGCGCCAAGTGCTGCAAGTGGATATGTACCAGCATCTGCTGTTTTTGGTGGATGAGGGCACGCTGCTGCTGGCGTTTTATCAGGAGGAGCCTCTGCGCGCAGAGCGGATCATCGCACGTACTGAGCAGGTATTGGAGACTTTTGCCCTAGAGACGCTGCATCCTCTGGTGGCGCTCAATTTTTATCTGGCGTCTGCGCTTTATTATGCCAGACGGGCTGAGCGTGAGCGGTCTCTGGCGCAGTTGGAGCGCTACGGCGCAGTATGCGCTCAGGGGGATCTTTTGTATACGCTGCATGGGGACGATTATTTCGATCTTATCACGCCTTGGCTGGAGGAACTGACGCTGGGTCCGGCTGTGCCCCGCGATCCCCGCTTGGTCAGAGAGAGTCTCTATGAGAGCGTTGCCCAAAATCCCCTCTTGGCTTTTTTAAAGGAGGAGACGCGCTTTGAGCAGCTCTTGCAAAAGCTGCGCTTCCATCTCCTCAAAGCTTGACCCTGCTCCAAAAGAAAAGGCGCTGGACTCCCACGAGAGCTCAGCGCCTTTTGGCTGCCTTTATTTTACGCCGCACAAAAGCCGCCCAGCAAAGTGAGCGGCTTTTGGGGAGATCACTCTGCTTCTTGCAGAGCGCCGTATAATTTTTGATAAAGGATGGCCACATCGACGGGTTTGGGCACGAAATCATTCATGCCGGCAGCCAAGGCGGAATCCATATCTTCTTTGAAGGTATTGGCGGTCATGGCGATGATGGGGACGGTCTTGGCATCCTCTCTTGCCAGCGCGCGGATGGCCTGCGTGGCATCCAAGCCGTTCATGATGGGCATCATGATATCCATGAGGATGACTTGATACGTATGCAAATCACTTTGGCGGAAAAGTTCCAGCGCTTTTTGACCGTTTTCGGCCCGAGTGACTTGCGCACCTTGGGCTTCTAAAAGCTCGCTGGCGATCTCGGCGTTGAGATCATTGTCTTCCGCCAGAAGGATGCGTACATCTTGCAGCATATTTTCCGTCGGCACTTGGCCCGTTGTCTGCGGTTCTTCCAGTTCGCCTATGGGCAGAGTGAAGGTGAAATAAAATTCGCTGCCCTCACCGAGCGTGCTCTTGAGCTGGAGGCGGCTGTGCATAAGCTCGACGATATTTTTGCTGATGGCCAGGCCCAAGCCTGTGCCCTGACTCTTGGTGATATTGCTGCCGATCTGCTCAAAGCTCAGGAAAATGCGTTCCTGATCTTCTTCTGCAATGCCGATGCCATTGTCGATGACGCGGATGGTATAGGAGGCGCTCTGGCCGTCCGCAGCTTCCTGCGTCACCACCAGCCGCACTGTTCCCCCTGCGGGAGTGAACTTAAAAGCATTGGACAAAAGGTTGAGGATGACCTGCCGCAAGCGGAGACCATCGCCGACCAGTACATCGTCCTTGAGCTGGCTTTCTACGTGGAAGGCCAGTTTTTTGTTGACAGCGTCACTGGCCAGCATGCTTTCGATATCACAGAGCATGACAGAGAGGGAAAAAGGCGTTGCGGCCAATTCCATCTTGCCGCTTTCGATGCGGCTCACGTCCAAAATATCGTTGATCAGGCTGAGGAGATAGCGGGATGAGGATTTGATCTTTTTGAGATTGATCTGCGCTTTTTCTGGAAGATCAGGGATCATCACCGTGAGATCGGCCAGCCCGACGATAGCGTTCATCGGCGTGCGGATCTCGTGGCTCATCCGCGAAAGGAATTCGCTCTTGGCGCGGCTGTCGGCCTCGGCTTTATTGATCTCCACCCGCATAGAGGCCGCACGCAGCCGCGAATGGGCGGCCAAAAGCACGATCGCTACGATGAGCAGGAGAAACAAAGCGACGATGCCGATGGCCAGCACTGGATTGGCATAGACCAGACTTTTGAGCGTCATATGCGTCTCCCCGATGGAGACGGTATTGCGCGTGCGGATGGTCATTTTTTGTTCGGTGGTCAAATTGTTGATGGCCTTGTTGAGGATGGTGAAGAGCTCCGGCTGCACCGGTGCGGGCAGCGCAAAGCTGGTGGCCATAGAATCATTGATCAGGCTGACCTGCACCACATTGGTGAAATTTTCCTGCCGGATGATATCCTCGACGTGGGGCGCGATGCCGTAATAGAAGTCGATCTTGCCGCTGTTGACATCACTCAGCGCCTCATCGACCAGCTCATAGGAGACGATCTTGTCCACGGCGATGGTGCTGGGCATAACGCTGCCTTTGAGCACGCCGCCGACCAAACCGTCCGCCGGATAACTGACATTTTTGTTGCGCACGAGGATCGAAGCCACATCGGCATAAGGCTCGGTGAGCGCCAATCCTTGCTCCAGCGCATCATCCTCCTGTCCGATAAAAAAGCCCAGCATATCGGCCTGGCCCTGTTGTACGCACGCCACCGCTTCGGTGTAATTATCGCAGACGACATATTCAAATTGCAGCCCGGAAAAAGCGGTGACCTCGTCCAGCACATCGGGCACAAAACCGCTGTGGTAATCGTCGCTGTCCAAACAGATCATCGGATGCCAGCGGTGGGGCGCCGCTACGGTCACCGTTCCTTTTTGACGGATATAAGCCAATTCTTCTGCCGTCAGATCAGTGTGACCGACAGCCGTATTTTTGAAATTGGCCTCATAGACCTTGTCCGCAAAGCTGGGATCTGCCGCATAGATCTTTTCCAAAGCCATATTGAGCCCCGCCAGCACTTCCGGCGCATCAGGCTGCGCCACGATATAATGCGGCTGCGAATCAAACTCCGCTGCGATATAAAAAGCCTCCACCATGTCCGCACTATTGCCCAGCAGCAGATCGACCTCGCCATCCTGCAGATAGTGGTACAGATCGCCGGTGACCATCAGTTCATCAAAATTAAAATAGCGGATATTGCAGTCCAGTCCCTGGATATTTAAATATTCCTTAAGCCGGCGGATATTTTCTGTAGCCTTCTCGTAAATGCCGATGGTCTTGCCGTTAAAGGTGCTGAGGTCATAGCTGTGGATGCGGCTGTCATCCTTGCGCGCCATCAGCACGACCTTGCTGTAGCCGCAGTTGTACTGCGGATAAGCAAAAT